>CAJUPC010000020.1:1245-40571 GCA_910588555.1 Candidatus Gastranaerophilales bacterium | reverse complement strand
ATAGACCTTTACCATTTTTTGAAAAAATATACAAAAAACTAAAAAAAGTATTCTGTATAGAAAAAAAACATTAAATGTTTTTTACCAATCCCTAAAACCTAAAATATATAAACGGATTGTAAGTATTTGAAGCAATTGTTGCAGTTGACAAGATTAGTAAAGTCAAAAGCCAAATATTTATAAATATTTTTGCTGCTTTATTTTTGACTTCTAACATCTTGTTAAATAAAGGAACCGAACATAAAATCGCCGCAATTATAATAATAATTTCGAAAGTATCAATGTAATATGGCATCGCATAAAATATTTTATTTGACTGAACTTTCAAGATACCAAACATATTAAGCAAATATTTCCAAGCATACCCCATATTATCAGCCCTAAACATTACCCAGCCGATTACGAAAATCAATATACAATAACAGTGCTGAAAAAACTTAACCAACCATTTTGTATATTTTTGCTCAAATTCTTTAATATTTATTACCTTTTCCAAAATAATAAAAAATCCATGCCACAACCCCCAAATAACGAAATTCCAAGTTGCACCGTGCCAAATTCCTGTTAAGAGAAATACAATACCCAAATTGCGAAGTGTTTTTAATTTACTACAACGATTTCCACCAAGTGAAAAATACACATACTCTTTAAACCAAGTCGATAAAGAAATATGCCATCTTCGCCAAAATTCGGTAATAGATTTTGAAATATATGGATAATTAAAGTTTTCCAAGAATCTAAAACCAAAAATCAAGCCTAAACCAATTGCCATATCAGAATATCCGCTAAAGTCAAAAAATAATTGAAATGAATAAGCTATAGCGCCAAGCCATGCCGTAAAATGTGAAAAAGTCGATGGGTCTTGTACAAAAATCTTATCTGCAACCACTCCCATTGTATTTGCAATTAACATTTTTTTAGAAAGCCCAATAATAAATCTTTTTACACCTAAACAAACTTTGTCGAAATTTATATCGCGATTATCAATCTGCTCAGCAATATCATGGTATTTGATAATCGGCCCGGCAATTAATTGAGGAAACAAACAGATATATAAAGCCAGTTTATATATATCATTTTGAACCTTGCATTCATCTCTATAAACATCAATGACATACGCTAAAGCCTGAAATATATAAAATGAAATTCCAATCGGCATAACAATATTCAAAAGATGAATATGAGAATGGAAAATCCCGTTAAAATTTTCAATCAAAAAATTAAAATACTTAAAATATATTAAAAATCCTAAATTTGTACAAATAGTTAATATTAGCGGAATTTTAGCATTTTTGCCTTCACTTTTAAAGCTGTCAATAAATTTTGCCCCAAAGAAATTAACCAAAATCGTCAAAAGCATAATTGATAAATATTTAGGTTCACCCCAGGCATAAAAAATTATACTGGCAATAAGCAATATCAGATTATGAAACTCTTTTTTACTAATTAAATAAAGAGTACATACAATCGGTAAAAATACATATAAAAATGTCATTGATGAAAATAACATAATTATTCATCCTTTCCATAAAGATAACGCAGCCGTTTAAGTTCAGAAAGACATATAACTAAAACATTAGTATTGTTCTGCAAAATTTCATCTTCAAAACGGTTTATATTAAACCGGTCATATTTGGATACTCCCTCCAGCGTATATGTATAAATATTATCAGTATTATTAAAACTATAGACAATTGCCGGCAATAAGTTTAACGAAAACGAATCACCGAATAGTACCAAATTTGGTGCATACTGATTATATTGATAATGCAGATGAAATATTTTATCTTTAAAAACAGACTTATAGGCTAAACTTTTATAATCTTTATGTTTATAATATTTGTATTTAGCATCTAAAACTTTTTTATCATGCAGTTTTAAAACTTCATAATTTCTACCCTCAAAAAATCCGTTTTTCGGCAATACTCGCACTAAATTTGAATACTCATAATCAAAATCATTCTCTGTGTTTATATAAATATTCGGAAAATCTTTTTTCACCTCTTTCATTATTTGTAAATACCCAAGGTAAGCAGCATCGTCAGTCCAATGAGGATCAGATTTAAAATATGCGTAATTAGTTTGATGATATTCTTCCAATTCTTTAAATGGATAGATTATCTGTAAACCGGTTTTATCATAAATCTTATTTATTAATTCAATATTTTTTTCATATTTATCATTATGCCCGAGAATAGGATATAATTCCTTATAGCAAATTTCTTCTTTTATAGGCGGAATTATGACATATAATTTTATTTCATTTTTATTGCAAAATTCTTGTAACTTTTGAATATTTTTAATTATCTCGTCCTGTTCTTCCCGGCTTACTTCGTATTTATTTAAAGATATAAGATTATTCATCCAGTTATTTTTTTTATTCAGAAAACCTTTTTGGGTTTCATAATATTGGTATGCCATATTATATCTCATGGCTGAATACATTTTTACTATCTGCAAGCGCAAAAAGAATCTGTCATTAAACCAATTATCAAAATCTTTCCCAAAATTATAATTCAATTTTCCATTTTTAGTTATAAGAGGCTGCCAAGTTGCAAATTTTCTGTTTTCTTTCGTTGAAATTTCAGCATTAGAGATATGACTCATTGGTAAATACATCAATACAGCACAAATTATCAAAAACGCGATATCTATTCGAGAATGATGTTTTTCTTTTTTCATAAATCAACCTATATCTAAATATTATCATAAAAAACAATAAAAATGCCTGAACTACCTAAAAAATGAAAGTAAACAGCTGGTTTGATGATTAAAGACAGGATGTTTGAGTATTATTTTTTTATTTGAGTGTTTCAAGTTCATTACTTATATTCATTCTTGCTTGAAGTTCATATTTAGTTTTGAAATAATCAATATTGTAAATATTTTCTTTATTCAAGAAGCTTTGCAATATTCTTTTTCTTGCGTTATTAAAAATATCATCAGGAATATTGGAGTATTGCTGTCTAATTAGCTTTGCATATTGTTTGTAATCTACGGGATTAGAACCAAGTATTGCTAAATCCAAATCTTGAATTAACATTTCATCCATAGAAGAATTTGAAATTTTATGAGAATAATCCGTTGCCAGAATTACTTTTTTTATATAATTTGAATTATAATTTGGTGTAATTTGCTTTATAAATTCTTCAGCAGCTGCTATGCTTTCATTTATTTCATTTGGAGTACCGTTAACATAATCATGCATCAATATTGCAAATTTAAACTCATTTGGGTTTTGAATTGAATCAGGATTATTAAGAATAAATTCATCCAAATTTTTTAGCATAGAAAAAATGTGTTTATCATCATGATAACCTCTAACAGGATTATCGTACGCATCGATAATCTTATTAAAAACTTCAACCGATTTTTCTCGGTCAAAACCAAGATTTTTAACAATATCATCAAATGTTTTTTTTAAGTATAAAGTCCTGTCTACACACTCAGGAACAAAATTTGAAACATTTCCTCCGATTTTGTGGATATTTCTTACTACACTTGAAGAAATGACAGCAGTTTCCGGATTTGTCGGAATAAAAATTGTTTCAACATTCGGATTAATTTTTTTATTTATTTCGAAAAGATTTTTTTCATATTCAAAATCATTTGTATTTCTAATCCCCCGAACCATGAAATCAGAATCTTTGAGTTTTGCAAAATTGGTAGTTAAACCACTATAACTTGCAACTTTTACATTGGTAAGGTCTTTTACAGACTTTATAATGAGTTTCAATCTTTGAGATAATGGTAGAAACTCTTTCTTTTCAGGATTTATTGCAATAAGTACTGTTAACTCATCAAATAATTTTGATGCCCTTTTAATAATATCCAAATGCCCATTTGTAATCGGATCAAAACTACCGGGATATATGCCTTTAGCACCAAATTGCGGATAGAAACTTGCAGATTTATGTGAGTTTCTATTATTTTGATAAATACTATTAACTTTAATAGGATTAACAAACATAATAAATTTATATCATAAATATAACAATTAAGTAAATATAACAATTAAGTGGGTAGGTTGGGGTTTCCACCCCAACAAATTCAAAATACTCTTGAATTACTTAGTATTGAAACTGGCTTACTGATTAAATAGTATGGCATTTTTAAGAATAAATTATATTTACCCCTGAGTAGAAAAAGAGTAAAGTGAGTAATTTCAAATTGAGATAATCATCCAACTTCCGACCGCTGGTGTTTTAGTGTTGTTGGTCAAATACACCTACTCAATTCATTTACCCTTCCGACCAAACTATTTAAAAAAGTACACCTGTTAAAGTACACAAAAATACAGTTGAAACGCACTAAAAAAGAGTCCTTTCGGACTCTTTTTAAAAGGAGGAGGTGGTGGGATTTCTCTTGGATTTGCTCCACGCTCTCAGAGTTTCGCTCTTTGCACATTCGTGCATTCCGCTCAATCTGTTCGCTATCCGAATTCGCCTTGCTCCATTCGTCCGCAAATCCGCCGAACCCAAAATAGACCGTGGGTTCTCCCCTCAACACACGCACAAAATAAAAAGCAGATAAGACTAAAGTCTATCTGCTTTTTATAAGGAGGAGGTGGGATTCGAAGACCCTGCACTTGCAAAATCTGACGAAAATACTACACCATAGCCCTCCGTGAATTAAAGCCTTGCTATATGAATAAACATATAAAACTGACACAGGACTGACACAGATTTATATATTTATTTCACTACCAATGTGCAATTTAAATTGACAGTTAAATTCTAGCATAAAAGTATAAATAATTACATTTTAAGGTACGGAGTGGACAATGGCTCTTGCCGCTCCCTTCCTTTTAGAAGCATTCATGAAAGAGCCGAAGGAAGAAGAAAAACATGAAGAGCCAAGAGCCAAGTCAAAAGATTGACTATACATTTAATGAAGAGCATTACGAATTTACTGATAACGAAGACATTGATGATTTATTTGATGAGGAACGTTCAAATAAGTCAGCGAACCTAAATAATATATTTCTTCCCCCTAATAATTTACATCATAAAAGGGAAAAAGAATGGTCAAAAGTGTCTATTCATGGTTTTAGAGAACTATCCTTTTCTTTTAGTTTATTAAATGTAAACAGAATCCTAAAAGGACAAGGTATTAGTTTCAAAGATGTATTAACCACTATATCAAACTATGGAAAAAGAAAACCTTGTATTTGTGATGTGGAAGTGGAAAGAATTGTTAGAAAGTACAGCATTACACATGATTTTGATGATGTGGTGGTAACAAGTTTCATAAACATGTGGAAAGAAAGTAGTATAAACAAAGTTATTTCGTACTACATTGTTAAAGCAAATGCCAGAAGTAAAAGAAACTCTTCTACTGTTGGTACTCAAAACATAATGTGTAACTTCAATGCAGATAGTTTAAGAGAAATTTGTTTTGGTATCACAACTAATAACAAAAAGTTTAATCCTCTTGATGATAAAGAGTTATTTATAGTCGAAGACTGGGCGAGAATATATTGGAACTTATACATGCTGCTCGTGTTTTATAAGGTTTGTGAAATTAACCAAGTTAATGAGGGTAAATTCTTTCAGCATTTTCATAATGTCATAAACTTATGCTTATTTACTGGCATGAGAATGTTTGCTGAACTTGAACTTAAATGTAGTTATGGTGAATTATACCAAGAGTTACAAGGATTTAAGACCTTAGATAATAGGTATATGCATGTTCAAGATATCAAGGAACATCAACAGATTTGTTTTACTTTAAAGAACTCAGATTTCCTTACAGAAGCATATAGAGACGAATATGGCGGAGCTGTTTATATCCCAAAACATGTTGGGGATATAAAGACTAATAAGAATATTGATATTGAACTTTGGGTAAAGCAAGGAATAACAGATAAATCCGTACGAATTGAAGTAATATTTTCTGGCCAACACCCTATCGGAAGAATTTACAGTTGTGAAACTAACCCTGAAACTGTTATTAACTTCATGAATATCTTTAATTACTGCCCAAACAGTTTAAAACCTGTACTATACCTATTCAGACAAGTATTAAACTATTCAAAAGATTATGGAAAAACCTCTTATTACACAGAAATACAAAAGTATATGAAACAATTCAAAGGAAAACGTACCAGAAACCTTGCACCTAAAGTGATAAGTATAGTATTACTGATTCTTGAAGAACGACTGAATGAAAAGGAGTTTGAAGCAACTATAAGTAAATACTTTAAGCAAACTGATACAGTACAGAAAACCGAAATGAGAAATATGTATAAAGAACTTAACACATTACTGAAACCTAAGAAAGTAAGGTTAATAGATAAATTAAGAGAGGAGCTGGATTTGTATGTTTGGTAACATTCTAATTGACAAACTTCGATTCTCTGTTAAGCGTGATGAAATATGTAATCCTTATAACGCACAAACAAAATTAAATGATATTATGTCAAAACATTTCAGAAAGAACAATTATACTGTTAATTTTGATAAATGCTATTTTAGAATTACCTTTACCCCAACTCTGTATTTAGATAATGTTAGCGAATCAGAAGGAAAACCTATATTAAATCTTGAGATGATGAGCGAAGAGAAGTTGCTAAAATTACTTAGAGATATTTATACAGCTCTTGAAGAGGACGCTGCTGTAACTTGGATTGACTTTACAAAGAATACTCTGCCAACATTACCAGTATTTGAACACATTAAAGCATTATCCAAAAGACAGTTCAAGTATCCATACAGAGTGAATGACTGCACTTCTCAAGGCAGCAATACTTCATTAATATTATCGCCAGTCAAAAGGAGCAAAGATATTAAAAGCAGAAACACAAACAGACAAATATGCTTTTACACAAAAGTAGATGAAGTAAATAACAAAACTAAAGTTCCCTTTGTTGATAATGTATACTTATCTGATGATGAAATTGCACAAATCCCGGAAACAAACTACGAAAGAGCAACTGGAAGATTGTGGTTAAACGGAAAGAATAGTTTAAACATATTAAGATGTGAACAACGCTATAAATATACATCTAATATCCAACGCATAACTCGCTATTTAACAGGGTCTAAGGACGAGAAACAGCTAACCTTGTCATTGCTTATTGAACAACTCGAAGAAGGAAATTTATACAAGAAATTAGATGAGTTCTATACAAATGAATTGAGCAAATATGTATTCTTTGATGATATTTTGCAAGAGAAGAATGTTAAATTAAATAAACATGAAGAAATGGTAAAGGATATATTGGTAAAATACGATGATATTGATATCAAAATATTTCAGCACCTATTTGAAGAAATCGAATATAAGAACCAGTTTAAGTATTCAACTAAGAAGGTTCTTTATCATATAACAGGGAAGTATTATGAAGAACTTTATAACAAATTCATATATAACCAATCAAATGCAGCTACTGGAGCGGGCTAGAAGCAGTTTTGATATTTTATAGATAAAGTTTTACCATGCAAATAATCAAAACCCACTCAGGGCGGCGTGAGCTGCCTCTCGTCGAATGTTTAAGAAGTTGACAAGTGAAATATGATTGTATAGCATGAGTTTATAGGAGAGAAGGTATGGCAGAAGATTTAACATTATTTGAAAACAAGAGAATAAGACACATTTATGACGAGGAAAAGGAAACATACTATTTCTCTGTGGTAGATATTGTTGCAATTTTGATAGAGAAAGACTATCAGAGTGCAAGAAAGTATTGGAACAAATTGGCACAACGTTTGCGTGATGAGGGTTCAGAGCAAACGGTGACAAATTGTCACCAGTTGAAATTACAAGCTGACGATGGCAAAATGCGTAAGACTGATGTTGCAGATATAAAGACTATTTTTAGAATTATCCAGTCTATTCCTTCTAAGAAAGCCGAACCGATTAAACAATGGTTAGCTAAAGTTGGACAAGAGCGTGTTCAAGAAATGGCAGACCCAACAACAGCCATAGATAGAGCAAGAGAAACCTACAAGAAACTCGGTCGTTCTGAAAAGTGGATTCAGCAACGAATGACTGGACAAGAAACCAGAAACAAATTAACTGATTACTGGAAAGACCACGAGATTACAGAAGGCGAAGAATATGCTATCCTGACAAATATTATTCATCAAGAATGGTCCGGGTTGAGTGTTAAAGAACATAAGAACCTTAAGGGATTGAAATCTCAAAACCTTAGAGACCACATGAGTGAGGCTGAACTTATCTTTACAGCATTAGCAGAACTTTCAACAAGGCAAATTGCTGAGCTTGATGAAGCAACTGGCATGGAAGAAAATTCAAAGGCTGCTAAGGAAGGCGGTAAAATTGCTAAAGACGCGAGATTACAATTAGAACAACGAACTGGGCAGAAAGTTGTAACAGGAGATAACTTCTTACCTGCAAGTAAGAAACCTAAACAGATTAAGAAGAAAGATTAGTCCAATTCTAATTCATTCAAATGATTGCAAATAAACATAATTATCCTACTATTATTATATTATGGCAGAAAAGTCAAAGATTGAATGGACAGAATCTACATGGAACCCAGTAACAGGTTGTACTAAAATTAGCGAAGGGTGTCAACATTGTTATGCTGAAAGAATGGCAAGAAGATTACATGCAATGGGGCAGGAAAAATATAAAAACTGTTTCCAAGTTACGACACATGAAGACTGTCTTGAAGAACCTTTAAAATGGAAGAAACCACAAATAATTTTCGTATGCTCAATGAGTGATTTATTCCATAAAGATGTACCAAATGAATTTATAGTTAAAGTCTTTGAGATAATGAATAAAGCACATTGGCATACATTCCAAGTACTAACCAAGCGTGCTGAACGATTAGAACAAATTGCACCAAAACTAAAATGGACTAAAAATATATGGTTAGGAGTAACTGTAGAATCCGATAACCAAAAGAAAAGAATTCCTTATTTAATAAATACCCCTGCTCATATTAAATACTTATCAATAGAACCTATGATAACTGAAATTAAGAATTTATCATTAGATAATATCAATTGGGTAATTGTGGGTGGTGAGAGTGGTCCGGGAGCAAGACCAATTCAAGAAAATTGGGTTACTTCAATAAGAGATAATTGTATCGAACATGAAGTACCGTTCTTTTTTAAACAATGGGGTGGAGTTAATAAGAAGATAGCTGGTTGTATGCTTCAAGGTCGTCAATGGAAAGAGTTGCCTACTATTTAGCAACGCCAATTTTAATATGCTTCATATTATCTTTAGAATAGAACGCTTTAGATAATATAGTGTTTTTACCTAAGTTAACACAACCCTTAGGCAAAGTTCCTAAAATTTCAAAGTTTATACATTTACGATTTAGTAAATTATTTAACGCTATAGTTAATGCTCGCCTGTGTGGAATTTGATTATCTTCCGTAAATTTCCATGAAAGAAAAACATTGAACAAATCTTTTGTTAGTTCATATAATGTCATAGAATTATATTTATTGATAGTAGTCATAACGGTTTCTTCTAAATTTACATATTTTGTTTGTGGAGACGTATCAAATAAATTTTGTTGCCCACCATTATCTCTTAGTTCTTTTTCTTCAAGCAACTCCGCATATTTATTTAAGAAGTTATCAGCAACACCAATAGAGCTTGTCAATAATGCAAGATAAAATCTATCAGAGTTTTCTAATTCTCCCTCACGAGTTCTTGAAATACCTGCATAAATTTTGAAATCTTTATCTACATTTGCAAGTGCCTTTTGTGTTAGATATTGTATTATATCTTCGTTTGTTCCTTTTTGATTGACTTTAATATAGTTGATTAGTCTTTTTAACTTAGTTTCTTCTATACCAAAATACCTGCATATTTTCTGTATATCTGGACTATCTGGTTTCCCCAAAACTCTTTCTTGGGCATTCTTATTAATTAGAATCATAATATCTTTATAGTAGATATTGTGATTTAGAACATTTATTAATTCTTGCAAATTTAATTCTAATGAAAATGGATCAACAAACACAAAGCCCCATTTACGAGCTTTAATATATTTAGATAATTCTGGAGTTAAGTCTTCCCAATGACCACAGTATAGTGCCGTTTTTAAATCATTGTCTGTTATATTCAGACATTCCTTTTTAGATTTAATATTCTCTAATAAACATTTTGCATTATTTTCATCATTCTCAGTAACTATATATTCAAAATGCTCAAAAGAACGTTTTTCTATATATTCTGAAATTAAATTTATTGCAATTAAAGGAGAACCTTCTTTTTCATCAGTAAATTTACCAGCTCCTGCATATAAATCAATATACATAAAAGGAATGTTTGATTTATCTTTATAATTTAGTGAATTAGAAATGCTTAGACTGGCTTTAAGTGCTTCTGTAAATAAATCATGTTTTATTTTTGTATGCTTCTTTTCTTCTGAAAAGTGTTCTTGAGCTGTTTTTACCATAAGATAATTATAACAGAAGTTTCTTTTAATATGTTCTTTGTAAACATTTTCTTAACTTTTGCCTTGTTATTAAGGATATAAACACATACAAAAACAGACCTACCGTTTCCAGCAGGTCTGTTTAGTAGTTTCAATAATGAGTTTTACTTAATTAACTTAGATATTGCATTGGTAATATCTTCGCCACCATAGAGCACTACGCCTTTTGCAAGTACAACATCATAGCCTTTGTCTTTAGCTGTCTTTGCTATGACTCCAGATATATCCTTGTCGATTGATTGCAGTTTGTCTGTGTAATCCTTTTGAATTGCTTGCTGTTTCTTCTGAAAGTCAGAGTCATACTTCTTTGCTAGCTTTTCTTTCCCTTCCTGTGTTTTCTGTTTTTCAACATCAGCACGAGCTGTGTTAAGCCACTTTTGAAGTTCTTCATTCTTCAAGTTTTGTTCCTTTTTAAGAGCCATTACTTGTGAAGAATTGCTTACAACTCTGTTTACATCAACTACAGCGATTTTAGAAGGCACATCACTCATAGCAAAGGTATTAAAACCTAATCCCAGAATGAATGCTCCAGTTATTAATAGTGTATTAATTTTCTTCATTATCTACCCCCATTACTTAACATGATTTTTGTTGCAGGTAGTTCTGGCATGTTATTGCTTGTTTTGATTGAAGATAAACCGCCTTTACCAAGTGTAAATCTAAAACCGCCTTGAATGCCTACACCGTTTCTGCCACCATTAGTGAAGTAAGTTTGTAAGAAACCTGTGCAAACTTCACCCCAAGTCTTTCTTACACCTACACCATATCTAACATAAGGTTTAACACTTAATTCTGGAAGTGAAACATTGTTAGCATGGAAGTTTGTTTTATCCATAATGTTCCAAACAACACTTACTCCTGCGTATGGTTGCCATCCGTTTTTCAAGTTACCGATAAATTTAATTCCAGGTTCTACCTGAATAGCATTAAGTGGGTCGGAATTCATCTTAACCCCAGCAGCGTTAGTGTAGTCAAATGTATTAACAAATGAGTATGACAACTGAACATTAGGCTGAATAATGAATTTGCCGTCTGCAAGTTCAATATTATAACCAGTTTTATTAGCGATACCAGCCATTAACATCGTGAAATTATCGTTTCCATAAGCTGTGTTAGCTTCACCAACATTAGCACCAGCATTCAAAGTTAAACCTGTAAAGAAGTTTCCTTTATATGCCATACCTGTGATACCTAAAGTACCACCGTTTTGGTAAATGCCAATACCGTCATAGGCTTGATGTGAACCATTGTAGCCCGCATAAACACTAAGCATACCGTCCCAACCATGTCCTAAGTCATATAGTTCAGAATCAGCACCAAAGAAAGAACCGTAAGCAACATTAGATACTTTAGGGCCGTTTTTCAACGGTACATTTTCAAATGTTGCGTAAGGTCTTACCCATACTGCTTTATCATCATAAGCAGAACCTGTAGGGTCAAAGATTAAGTTACTATCAGCAGCAGCGTATTTGTTTCTAAGTTTCATTGCCTCACGCTGTTTCTTAGTCATTAACATGTACATATCCATGTTTCTGAATGCTTGGTCGTAAGAATTCAATTGTGTTAAGTATCCGCCAAGTTGAGCAGCTACTGGACTTGCCATAACAGCAGGGTTGAAATCCTTATAGCTATTGCCAGTAGGTGCCATTGTAAGCATACCAGTTTCAGAAATTCCACCTTGTAAATATCTAATAGGAGTTAAAACTCTTTGTGTTTGATTTTGTAGAGCTTCTGAAATAGCCATATTATTAGGGTCAATTCCAAGAGCTTCGGCAAGGTTTATTGAAACTCCATTAGCAGTTGTATTACCAAGAGTATTAACATCTGTAATTGTTACTTTACCTTGAACATTAGCACCGCCAAAATTATCAGCTTTACCATTAGCAAGGTTTACATCTACAGCAAGATTAACATTGTCTTGTAAAGTTACATTATCACCAAAAGATGAAATCTGATTGTTTATAGTATTCAAAGTAGTACCGCCTGCCATATTCAAAGTTGAATTGTTTAAAGCACTTCCTTGAGCAAGGTGGAATGTACCATTTTGAACATCAATAGCAGCATTCTGAATAGCTGAATTTATAACTAATGAACCAGTGCCGCCATTAGAATTTACAAGCATATTGTAACCGTTTTCGTTACCAGAAATACCGCTTGCAACTGTGATTGATTTACCCTCATTTGCGTTAATGTTAAGGTTTGAACCTTCTTTATTCATGAAGATATCAGCACCGTCAGAGGCTTTGTTACCAGCCATAATAATATCAGAATTAACAGCATTTACGGTTAAGTTTTGGTTAGTCCAAACAGCACCACCTTTTGAACCTGCTGTGTTGTTGGTGAAATTAGTATCTGTAATTGTTGAGTCAATATAAGCAGCAATTGCACCACCATTTACAGAAGCCTTGTTTCCGTCAAAACTACTTGATGTAATCTCAAGTGAACTTGAACCGTCATTTTTAGCATTAGAACGGGTTGCAATAGCTCCACCTACGGTTCCAGATTGGTTATTAGTGAAAGTTGAACCTTCAATAGCAGTTTTTGAGCTGCTTCCTACAAAGATTGCTCCACCACCTTCACTGTCAATATTGTAATCTTCGTTTCCAAATACTGTACCAGTTGTTTTATTACTTTCAAATAAGGAGTTAGCAATTTTGGTTTCAGCTCCAGACCAAATCGCTCCCCCTTCTTCACCTGCTGTATTACCTTTAAAAGTTGAGCCTTCAATATTTAGTAAACCTTCTGCCGTTCTTGTTGTAAGAATTGCACCGCCTTGAATTCCAGCAGAGTTATTGTTAAATATCGCCCCCTGTAAATCAAGAGCAGTTCTTGTAAATATTGCTCCGCCATGTGTGGTTGCAGAATTGCTGTCGAAGGTTGCACCTTCTCCAATAGTGGCAGCAATAGTTCCTTGTTTTAGGTAAATAGCACCACCTTGATTAGCAGAATTGTTTCCAAAGTATGCATCTTTACCTAAAGTGAATTCAACATTTTGCCCTTCATCACTTTCAATAAAGACAGCACCTCCAACGGAGTCAGAATTTGTTCCTGTATTTGTTAATGTATTATTAGTAAATCTGGCATTATCACCTATTACAGTTGATGAGCCGACACCAGCACGAGAACCGCCATAGATTGCAGCACCGCCCCATTGAGCTTTGTTTCCGTCAAATACAAGGTTATTTCCTAATGTTGCAGTACCCATGTTTTGGATTGCACCGCCACCAGCTTCTGTACTATTTGATAAGAATTGAGTACCGTCATTAACTACAAGTTCAGCACCTGTATAATTCTTGATTGCACCACCGCCTTTTACAGATGTATTATTATTGAATAAAGAGTTTTCGCCAATAATTGCTTTTGCACCAGTATCATTAAATATTGCCCCACCATGATTGGCAGTATTACCAGTAAAAGTTCCAGCAACAGTAAGATTGCCACCATTGTATATTGCACCGCCTAATTCTGTTGCGTTATTTCCTATAAATTTAGCTCCACTTGCAATTTCAGCATTGACAGCTTCTTTTATATATACTGCTCCACCATGCATAGCAGAGTTGTTTTCAAATGTAGAATTACTACCCAGATTAAAAATAGCAGTATCGGCTTTGTTATCATTTTCTACAAATATTGCACCGCCATAGGAAGCATTATCAGTTAAGGTGTTGTTTCTGAAAATAGCACCACTTCCGATAGTTGTTGAATGCCCGTCGTTAGAATTTGAACCTGCATAGATTGCAGCTCCACCCCAAGCAGCCTTATTGTTTTCAAACACAAGATTATCACCCATTACAGCAGTACCAAAGTTTTGGATAGCTCCGCCAGCAGCACCAACAGCTCTGTTGTTATCAAACTTAACACCGTCTTCTATAGTTAAGTTTCCACCTGCATAATTGTAAATACCTGCACCACGTTTAGCTTCATTGTTAATAAACTGTGTTCCAGCTTTAACAATCGCAGTATCACCTGTGTTGTTAAAGATTGCTCCGCCGTTTTGGGTTGGTTGGCTAATCCCTTGATAACTTCCCTCAAAAGTTCGTTCGGCAGAATAAGCCTTAATTGGCAAGGCAACTGCCGTACATAGCAGCAAGGCTGCTAATAGTTTTGTCTTTTTCATCTTTTACCTCATTATTCTGCTACCTTCTGTATAAAAGTGATGTTTATAGCAACAATAGATTTGCAAAATCACTTTAAATACAATCTTAATTCCAGTAGCTATTCCACTGAACATGAGGATAACACAAAAAAATAAAAAGTGATAATTGTAACAATAAATAACTTAATAATTATTGCCGTAGTTGTCGTGTTGAGATTTGAACTTTTAGTTAAAAATAAGAGGAAAGAGGTACTATGAAGAATTCTGAGTTTGGTAAACGGTTACGAGAATTAAGGAAATCAAGAGGATACACTCAACAATGTCTAGCAGAAAAAGCAGAAATTGATGAGAAACATTTATCTCGTGTTGAAAACGGCAAGTATTTTCCTTCGTACGCTACCCTTAATAAATTACTTACTGCTTTAGGAGTAACACTTGATGAAGTTGGAATAGAACTTGAACAAGCAGAAGTAAAACACAATCCTCTTTACTCAAAAGCGTTACAGATTCTTAACTCTGCAAAAGATGATGATGAACTAGCATGTTACATAGAAGGATTGAAAGCTATTCAAAAAGCATTAAGATTAAAGTGATATTATAATAGTAACTCGTATATAAAGCAGTAAATAGTCCTCAAATACATATAGTTATTGTCATTCAGACCGCGAATGTGAAATATAAGTGGGTTTATAAAATAAGAAAATCCCCAAACCACAATGATTTGAGGGTTTCTTGTTGTTTAAGGAGCAACAACATAATCATTTATTTTACCCGTCCATGAAAAGTACACTTTTAGCGGACTAATTTCAATAATGTAAAATCAAGGTTTTCAACTGCTAATTTTATCAGAATAAGGTACATGAAACACACTTAACATTTTATGGACTCTGCGTACTTATAGAAAGTACTTTTTGCAATCTTACACATGCTCATCACATCTTTAACTTTAATAAGCCCTTGTTTATATAGTTCAAATGCTCGGATAAAATCTTTAGGAATTTCAGTTTGAGGTCTGCCAAATTTAACTCCTCGTGCATGAGCGGAATCAATCCCCTCTCTTTGTCTTGTCTTAATATTATCCCTTTCTCGCTCTGCAACATATCCAAGCAGTTTAAGCACAATATCAGTAATCAATCTCCCGGTTAATCCGTTTTGATTATCTCTTGTATTGAGTATCGGCATATCAAGAACTTGTATATCAACTCCCATATTGATTAGGCTTTCCCACTCTTTGCAAATTTGAGTGTAGTTTCTACCAAATCGGTCAATACTTTTAACTATTACAAGGTCACCACTTCTCAACTGTGATTTCATTTGTTGATATTTCTCTCTGCTGATAAAATTCTTGCCACTTGCTTTTTCCACAATTATTTCATCAATCTTCAATCCAGCAAGTGAATCAAGTTGTCTGTTTTCGTTTTGCTTACGGGTTGAAACACGAATATATGCAAATGTTTTAGTCATAATTAAATATTCCTTTTGTTATGTAATTACTTTTGGAATTTTCAAGTTTTCCCTAAACTTTACCCCTGCGGAGCAATCATCTTTTATGAATGAGCAAATCTATACCATAAGTATTAATAAGAACAACTGCTTCGGCAATTCTTTTAAATCTAAATATTAGGTTCATTTCTTTTGTAATTCGGTAAGGTTTCAATCCCAGAGGCTCTAGGTCTTCTTTAATCAATTCCTTTGCGACATCATAGCTAATACCGTCATCTTGCCGGGAGCAATATTTATAGAATGAAAGAACCAAATCAATGTGTTGTTTTTCGATTTCTTGCAACTGTTCTACAAAATCTTTATATGTTCTAATTTTCACTGTATCTTTTGTTTCTGCCATATTAACACATCCCCTGTACTTGCTTTATATAATCGTTTGTTAGTTCATATTCTTGTTTCCCGCAAGTGATTTTATTGACTCCGCAATCTTTCAAGCGTTTAAGTATCTTCTGAACTTCTGCTTTTGTAATTGTGTCTTTAAATTCATATAGGTATTCAATCAGTAAATTTATCTTTCTTTCCATGTTAATTTCCTTTCATAGTAGAAGAGGGATTATTCCCCCTGTTTGTTATCTTTCTGGTGGTAATAATAAAGTGTAGGTTATTGGTTGCAATGCCGATAATTCTAAGAAGAACTTGTATGAAGTTATTTCTTCATCTTCATTTATAGGCAAATCAATAAAAGGTATATCCTGCTTTACTATTGAAATATGCTCATCATAAATCCCTTGAACATAATTCTCTGTGTAAACTTCCATGTAACCCTGTTGTTGCTTATTCAAGGATATTTCAACTACAAAGAAGGTAAATTCATTGTCTTTGTATGCGTTAATAATCTTTGGCATATAGCTGATAACATTATCTACGACCCAGCAAGCATTCAATGCCTTTTGAAAGTCCATAATTCCTTCTGTATATAGCAGATTGAAACAATAGCTACGCTTGTATAATCGTTCAGAGCCATAATTTCTGCTGTAAATCTCTTTAACTGTATCGTATGTAATTGTCATTTTGCAATTCTCCTTTTAATCTTTTAATACTTATCTTAAAACCCTTGAAAGGGCAGGGGCTAAGCCCCTAAGATATTGTGAACTTAGTTGTTTCAACTTGTCGTAAGTATTTAGAGTAAATTGAAAAGTCTAATTTCTTTAATAATGATGTATTCAACTGGTTCTTTAAGAATTTTGTGTACCTAACTAGATAGCCAGCAATATCCATTGTTTCCAGCCCAGCTTGTTCCATAATTGACTTGATACGGCTTTCTTTAGCTTTCTTTAAGTCTAATAGGCTCTTGATTTCTGCTTCTAACTGTTTAATAGCTTTAATTTCGTTTTCAATGTTCTTGTCTGTAAGAATAATTGTTTTCATGATGTTGCTCCTTTTAATTCTTTTGTAGTAACTAAAAGCAGCGGCCGTTGCTTACCCCCTCATATAACCACTTGGTTGTCAATCTTGTCAATTTTCGGATTTGAAATTTCGCAGCGAAACTTTACTTGACAAGAGTAGTAATATTATTATCATTGGGTTGTAAAAGGGTGAACAAATAGAAGGACAAAAGACCTCGATAGAGAGGTCAGAAAAAGAAAGTTAAGCATGTAGTTAGAACCCATACGGAAATTTTCATGAATTTCTGAAACTTTACATATCCCACAAAAGATTAAAAGAGAATGACATAAAGAATTTAATAATAGGATTATCATTCGGTTTAATGGTAGAACTAACCTGCACAGCTTGTTCTGTTGTTAAAGGAATGATAACAGCAGAACCGCAACAAGTCGTCTTAACAGAGAAAAACCATGTTATAACAACCAAAGTAACCAAAGAAGTTGGCATTTTCCGTATATTCACAATAGAAAGCATTAAATGCAAAGATAGAGTCGGGATTAGTGCGGTTAAGATTAAATAAAGTTTCTTTTAATGCTTAGATAATTTAAATGCTATGTAGCTTTTTAATTCTTCTATTTCACTTGTATAAAGCCCTTTTTGTTTAAGCAACTTTTCCAGTTGTTCTTCTGGAGTAAATTGTGGTGTTTTCATATCTCTTTCAACTGATTGTGTATCTTTGGATGATTTATCATAAAAGATAAAACTAAGAGCTGGCTTTTCTTTATTATTAGAACGCTTGATAGTAAAACGGAAACCTAATGCAAGCCCTAATTTTATCATAGTTTCCATTTTAGGTAATACATTCCTTTGTTCTAAGTCATAAATTACAGTATAACTTACATCTGCTTTCGTTCCTAATTCTCTAACAGAAAGATTTAACTCTTTTCGTCTGTCCGAAACAAGTTTATTAAACTCACTTGCTACTTCTTCGCTTGTATCTGAATCTAAGTAAATATTATTTGTCATAAATACTCCTTCTATCTTACCATACCATAGCTGTTTGGAAATTGCAACTGTTAAGAAAAGTAACAAGATTGTTTGTTGCGAATAACAAACTGCTTGCAAAGACAAAATAAATATGATATTGTAAGTTTGGAATGACAAACAGTTTGCATAAACAAATTAGTTTAACATTCTAATTGTAATTATTAGTAGCTGTTATTGGGCAGCAGAAAGGATTTTAAATGAATTTATTTAACATTATTAAATTAAAAGATTTTGCTAAAGAAATTGGCGTACCAGAAAGTACAGTTAGAACTTGGAAGCGTAGAAAAGAGATTCCAGAAGAATGTTTCAAAATCATAGGTTCAACTATATTTATAAAGGTTGAAGAAACTAAACAGTGGATGTTAACACAATCAGCGTAGGAGTTAAACAATGTCAGATAAATTAGATAAAAGAGTTTACCAAAAAGATAACGGTGATTGGTATTGCCGTTACCAAATACAAGGTCAACAAAAACATAGAAAGTGTTATGGGGCCAAAAATCGCAGAGAAGCTGAGTTGATGAGAAACTCCTTTCTTGAAAAACTGCAAAAGCAAATAAATGGGGTACTTCCGTCTGATGAAGAAGAAAAGGGAGCAACCATGAATAAAGCATTTGATGACTATTTAGAACACGCAGAATCAAAGAAAAGTTATAAACAAATTAAAAGCAGGGTTCGCATTCTAAGAGAATATTTCCAAAAGAAGAAGTTGTATTATATAAAGAAGGTAAAACCTAATGACATTATTAAACTCAAAACATATCTGCATGACAGCGGTTTATGTAAAAGTACAGTAAATCGTTACTTAGAAATACTGAAAACTGTATTTAATATGGCCATTGATAATGATTATCTTGATAAAAATCCTATTAAGAAACATTCAATGTACATTATCGAGAATCAAGTAGTAAGGTCATTATCAATAGTTGAAGAAAAGAGATTGTTGGAAGTTCTTTCTCAACCTAGATATGAATATTTAAAAGGTATCGTTACAGTTGCTATAAATACAGGTTTAAGACGGCAGAACATACTCGACCTAACATGGACTCAAATACACTTGACTGACAGAGTAATAGAAATTACAAAGAATAAGTCTAATAAGCATATTTTAAAACCTATAAATGATACACTTATGGAATACTTTGAAAGTATCCCTAAAGAAAGACGCACAGGTTATGTATTTATTAACCCATTAACAGGGCAAAAGTGTAAAGAAATCAAACGAGCTTGGCGTACTGTAAGGGAAAAAGCAGACATTAAGAACTTCAGATTTCATGACCTCCGTCACACCGTTGGTACTCGTTTGGCTCAACAGAATGTTCCTGTACCTGTAATTCAACAAGTTCTTGACCATTCAGATATTAAGACAACAATGCGTTATGTTCATACAGCAAATGAACAGATTTTATCTGCTATGAACAAACTTAATTCATACAATGAGGATTTAATTCAAAATGACAAACTGTCACAGGACTGACACAGCTATCAATAAGAAAAGCCCTAAACCTTTATGGTTCGGGCTTTTTAAATGGAGGAGGAGGTGGGATTCGAACCCACGGTACGCGTGAACGTACGACAGTTTTCAAGACTGCTCCAATCAACCGCTCTGGCACTCCTCCAAGCAATCTATTGGATGTATAACTATTGTAATAAATAAATTTTTTTTGTCAAGATTTTTTTAATGCTTATTGAAACATTTTTGAACGGATGTTTTTAATTTCTTCAATCATTTTAGGATAATCGCCGTGTGTCAAATCGCCTACAGCCTTGTACAATTGTAATACAGCTTGTTCGATATTTTTGCAATTCATTGAAATCATATCTTTAGCCATTTCTTCGTTTGACAATGCAAGCCGTGTCATATCACGAAATCCGCTTGATGCGATTTCAAGAGCAAGAGGATTATCTTTTGTTGCATGCATTAATGCCTGCGCAATAAGCATGGGCATGTGAGAAATCATTGCAGCCGCTTTGTCATGCTCTTGTGCTGTAGTAAATACAGGTTTTGCACCAAGGTATTCAATAATTTTTATTAACTTTGAGGCTTTTTGTTCGTTGGAAATTAAAATCCATTTAGCTCCTTTGAATAATCCTTCAAATGAGTTTTCAAATCCTTTGTGTTCTGTGCCTGCCATAGGATGTGAGGGGATAAATTTATATGGTCTTTGTTTTTGGCAGACAAAACTTTTCAAACTGCAAACATCAGTTACTGTTGTTTCAGACGGTAAAATGTTTTCGAGTTCGTCAAGCACTGATAGTGTTTTATTCATAGGTGTGCAGACAAAAACGATTTCTCTGTCTTTTAAAACTTCATAGGTTTTATAAATTCCGTCGCCGTTTTGGGATTGGGAAACTGCGATGACATCATAATCCTTTTTTAAATCTTTAAATAAAGAGCCTCCTATTAGTCCGAGACCGATAATACCGATTTTTGTCATATTTTATCCTCTTTTTTTAATAATTTTATCATAAAAAAAACGGGCATTTGCCCGTTTTTTACTTTCTCAAGAATGATTGTAAAAGACCTGCCGCAGACGAGCCTCCAGAGCCTGAACCGTAACTGCTCATAATATTTGACAGCATTTTTCCTGCAAGGTTGGAATAATTATTGAATAAGCTGTTTCCTGAACTTTGCTGTGCAGAATTTGCTTGAGCATTATAGTTATTGCCCATTGTGCTGTTTTGCTGTGAAGCATTAATAAAGTTGAACATATTTGAATTTGCCTGATTTTGGACATCCTGTAAGAAATTTAAATATGTATAACGCTGTGACAATTCGTTGTTTATTAGGTCAGATTGTTTTGCCATAACATCTTGTGCCAAATCGCTCATTGATTCTGCTCGATTAGCTTCAATGCTGTTTAAATTGTCCATAAATACGGAATTATCAAAGTTGCCGAAACGGGACGCAATGTCTGTTTTAAGGTTATTCAACATAGGTGTATACATGTTATTGATTAATTTTTGTCCGTTCGCGGTATAAGCATTCAGCTGCTGTTGGAGATTTTTTTTAGTATCGTCATCAAAAACATTAACTTTTGATAGAGAATCCGCAAAGGATTTTTGCGCATAATCATACGCTTTTTTTTCTGCGTCGGACATGTTGTAATTTGTTACGATATTATTTCCCTGCTTGTATGTTGAAGCTTTTTGTTGTCCGTTTATGGAGATAGAGCCGCCTGAGTATGCGGGATATTTGGAAGATTTTCCCATTTTTGTTCCTTTCCGAACAAAAATTTAATGAATTTAAAAGGCATATATATTATACCATGTGGTTTAAAAATCTGTAAAGTAATTTTTTTTGAGATATAATTTTACTATGGAAAATTTAGATAAAATAAACGAACTGATAAGTGATAAGAAATTTGAGGAAGCAAAAAAGGAACTTGTTTCTATAGTTGAAAAAGATGAAAAAGATTTCGAGGCATTGAAACTTCTTGGATTGTGCCATATTAATCTAGGTGAATTTAAAGAGGGGCAGGCTGTATTTGAAACTGTAATTAAATATAAAATTGACGCTGTGAGCTGGTTTTATCTTGCAAATTGTTATGACAATCAAGATGATTTTCTTCACGCCATTGCCGCTTATGAAGAAGTTTTGAGAATGAGAAGCAGTTATATTGATGCTTACAAAAATCTTGCGGTTGTTTATGTTAAAAATAAAGAGCCTGAGAATGCTGTTAAAACCGTTAAAAGAGCATTGGAATATGTACAGGACGATTATACTATATACTATATCGGCGGAACTGCCTGTATGGCGTTGAAAAAGTTCGATGAAGCTGTTGAATATTTGGAAAAGGCACTTGCTCTTAATCCTGAGCATTCACAGCTTTATAACAATTTGGGTACATGTTATGTTACTGTGGGTGATTTGGACAAAGCGTATCAAAACTTTTTTAAAGCAAGTGAATTGGACTCTGAAAGTTCAATTACATACTTTAATATAGCATCTGTTTTGCAGCTACAAAACAAACATACAGAAGCTTGTGAATATTTCAGAAAAGCTTATGCGCTGGAACCTCAGGACAATTATTTGATTGCGCTTGCATTGTCGGAAGTTAAGTCAAATCAGTTTGATGAAGCTATAAAAAATTATAAAACACTTGTGTCTCATCATCCTGAAAAACCTAATTTTCAATATAACCTTGCTTGCTGTTTGGATGCAAAAGGCGAATATGCAAGTGCAATTGCGATACTTGCACACCTTGTGCTTTTGAACCCGAAATCGGTTTCTATGTCAAGAAAACTGGCAAGTATTTATATAAAAATAAGACAATATGCTAATGCGAAAAATTTATATGAAAAAATTATTATGCAAGGCAATGTGTCTTTTGAAATTTACTACGAATTTGCTCAGCTCTGTGCCAAAACAAACGATATGGACAAGGCTGAAAAAATCTTGAAAAAAGTTCTTGAACTTAATCCTGATTTTGGGCTTGCACATAAAGATTTGGGTGTATTGTACTTGAGCAAAAGATTGTTTGATTACGCACAGGACGAATTTACTAAAGCTTTGGAATTTGCTCCTGATAATTTTGATGTTTTATTTGAATATGCAAATTATCTTCATGCAACAACAGATTTTAAAAAGTCGGATGAGTATTATCAAAAAGCTCTTGAAATTCAGCCCGAAAATTATGAAGCTCTGGGTTTTTCAGCTTTAAATAAAATGCTTATGAACGATTTGGATGAAGCTTATGAGCAGATTGAAAAGGTTTTGAATAAAGTAACTAATGATGAATTCATGTATTTTATTGCAGGTAAAATAAGATTTTTGCAAAATGAGTTTGAAGATGCAAAGATGTATTTCATAAAATCTTATGAACTTGAAAAGACTTATGACACTGAAAACATGCTCGGGTATTGTTATTACGAGCTTGGAAATTATGAACAGGCAAACGGAATTTTCAAAAATCTGCTTGAAAAAAATCCGTTGAATGTAAATTTATTGTTGTGTAGTGCAAGATGTTATGAAAAATTAAATGATAAAGACGCTGCTTTGGAAACTCTTGATAAGATTGTTGACACATTCCCCGAATGTGAAGAAGCTCAGGAAATGATTAGAGCAATTTCGTGATACTTGAAAATTTTTAAAAATAGTTTATAATAAATCATGTAAATACGAAAGGAGTTTGAAATGAGATTATTAAAGAATTTACGGAGCTTCGGGGGGGGGGGGCACTCTAAGCTCCTTATCAGGTTTTACACTTGCTGAAGTTTTAATTACACTTGGAATTATCGGGGTAGTTGCGGCATTGACTATGCCGAGTTTAATTCAGAAGCATAAAGAACAGGAAATTGTTGTCAAACTTAAAAAGTTTTCGTCAGTCATGAGCCAAGCATTAACAATGGCAGTACAAAATGAAGGTGAAATACCTAATTGGGGACTGGGGAAATCTGGTACCGGCTTAGAAGAAAGCGATGATGAACTTGCCAATTCTGCCTTAGCAAAAAAGAAATTTCTTGATATAATTACAAAATATTTGAAATATACGGAATATCATCCTATAGATTCAGAAGCAACTATATATGATAGGTATACACTGGATGGAACAAAGTTTGATTTTTTTGCTAAACGTGTTGTTTTGCCTGATGGTATAAGTATTGTAGGGGCTACAATATTAAGTCCTGACTGTAAACAAGTTCGAGGAGCTTCTAGAGCACTGCAAAATATTTGCGGTGAATTATTCGTTGATATAAACGGTAAAAAAGGACCTAATGCAACAGGCAAAGATGTATTTTTATTCTACTATAACAGATTTGGACAGTTAATTCCTGTAGGAAGTGCCGCAGATACAGTTTTTACATTTGAACAACTCTGCAATAAGTCTAAGACAAATAACTTAAACGGTTATGGTTGTACAGCTTGGGTAATGTACAACGAAAACATGGATTACCTGCATTGCGATGATTTAAGCTGGAACGGTAAGTATAAATGTAAATAAATCACCTGTAAACAGGACAAAAAATGGGGTGGCAAACATAAATGTAATTAATTTTTGAAGCCGTGGTGTTTTCTGCGGCTTTTTAATTCACATTAATATTATGTAAAGATAGTGGTAAATATTTCTTGAGCGATTATAATGATATCATTACAATTTGAGTGAGATTATTATTATGCAGGATTTTTCAGAAAGAAAAGCTATTAAAAATATAGATTTTAATATTGATTTGGCACAGAGCTTTGGGATTTACAAGAATAATGCGGAGTTTGATTTATTGGATTATGCAAGTTCCGTTAATATTTCTTGCGGATTTCATGCAGGCGATCCGCTTACTATCCGTAATGCTTTATTAAGAGCTAAAGAAAAAAATGTTGTAGTCGGCGCACATATCGGATTTGACGATATTCAGGGATTTGGATACCGCGATATGGATTTGTCTGACGATGAGATTGAGGCACTTGTAATTTATCAGGTTGGAGCTTTGATGTCTTTTGCAAAAACTTTTAATATGGAAATTGAACATGTCCGCCCGCACGGAGCTATGTATAAAAGATGTGCACAGGATTTTTCTTTTGCGTGTTCTGTAGCAAAAGCTGTTCAAAAATGTTCTAAATGGCTTGTTTATTACGGTGCAGCAGGCGAAATTACCGCAAAAACAGGTGAACTTTTGAATATGCCCGTTGCACAGGAAGTTTGTCTGGAAAAGATGTATAATGTGGATGGAACCGTAAACTCTGTTGCAAGAGATAATGAAAATACCGAAATCGAAATTCAAAGGTTGAAACAGCTTCTTGCAACATCTCAGGTTTCAAATGTTGAGGGCGGAAAAACTGTTGTTACGGCAGATACAATCCACTTCACAAACAGATTGTCAAATTCTTTGGAATTAATCAAACAGGCGCACAATGTAATTACCCCTGTACCCGTAAATTATAAAAACGCTTGTTTGTCAGGATGGGTAGAATGAGTAATAAGGTGATGAAAAATTTTAGAAACAGTATGAGAATTCCCGATGATGCAAGATGGTTAATGCCCGGGCTACAGGTAAAAAGATGGTTTGCACTGATTTTTCTCGGAGCAGTTTTGATGACGCTCGGAGTTTTAATTTTATTTGATATTAAACCCGTATTTTATACAATGGAATTTATCAGAAAGATTGCAATGAATATTTCCACAGAATGGATTGCATTTTCTATTGTTATGTTCGGTGCTGGAATGTTCTTTAAAGGTTGGCAGAAAACAAATCTTTCTATGATTGAGGGTATTGATAATCAATCATTGTTAGAAAACTTATACAGAAGAAGAAAATTAAACAGAGGGCCTAAAATTGTTGCTGTAGGTGGTGGTACAGGACTTTCAATGCTTTTAAAAGGTATTAAACATATAACAAACAATATAACTGCAGTTGTTACAGTCGGCGATGACGGCGGAAGCTCTGGCAGACTCAGAGAAGAGATGGGTGTTCTTCCCCCCGGTGATATAAGAAACTGTATTGCTGCGCTTGCAGGTGATGAAGATTTGGTTACAAAACTTTTTCAATACCGCTTTAAAACAGGCGAAGGATTGGAAGGTCACAGCTTCGGCAACTTGTTTTTGACAGCTCTTTGTTCAATCACAGGTGATATGGTTCGTGCGGTTAAAGAGTCTTCTAATGTTTTGTCAATCAGAGGACGAGTTTTGCCGTCTACTCTTGATGATATGAAACTTGTAGCGGAAATGGAAGACGGAAGAATTATTCATGGTGAGTCAAATATTCCCGAAGCTCACGGAAGAATTAAAAGATTATTCACAGACCCGCAAACTTGTAAGGCTCTTGATGATGTTATTGAAGCAATTAAAGATGCCGATTTAATTATTTTAGGTCCGGGAAGCCTTTATACAAGCGTTATTCCAAACCTTTTAATCAAAGAAATTTCGGAAGAGATTGCAAAATCATCAGCTAAAAAGATTTATGTCTGCAATATTATGACACAGCCCGGTGAAACTGACGGTTATGCTGTTTCAAACCACGTAAACGCGTTAATGCAGCATGCAGGAAGCCGTAACATTATAGATACAGTACTTGTGAATGATTTCTTGCCATCGAATTTGGCGCAAAAATATCAGATGTCAGGTTCTTATCCTGTTAAAACAGATGTTGAAAATATTAAAAAACTCGGTGTTAATATTTTCTCAAGAAAACTTATTGAAGACAGCAAAGAAGGACTTGTAAGACATAGCTCAAACCGTGTTGCAAGAGCAATTTACTACTGGTACAGAAAAGAACATAAAGCTGAAAAAAGCCGTTCTCACAAGGTGAATAATGCGTGTCACTGTTAATACAATTCAAAAATTCAAAGATAATAACGAAAAATTTTCGGTATTGACTGCTTATGATTATTCAACCGCAAAATATATTGATGAAGCTGGAATTGACGTTATTTTAATCGGTGACAGCCTTGCTATGACAGCATTGGGCTATGAAACGACTCACTCAATCGGCACTGCTGAAATGACAATTTTCACAAAAGCCGTTGCAAAAGGTGCAAATAGAGCTATGGTTGTGACAGATATGCCTTTTATGAGTTATCATGCGGATATTGCTTCTGCCGTTAGAAATTGCGGAGAGATGATAAAATGCGGTGCTAATGCCGTTAAAATTGAGGGATATAGCGAACATATTTTAGATGTTGTAAAACGTCTTGTAGAATCGGGAATTCCTGTTGTTGCGCATTTGGGCTTTACTCCACAGTTTTTGAATACTCTTGGCGGATATAAAATTCAGGGTAAGACAAAAGAGGCGGCTGAGGAAATTTTAAGACAGGCAAAAGATTTGCAAAAAGCAGGCGCATTTGCTCTTGTATTGGAAATGGTTCCCGAGGAGTCAGCAAAATATATTACGGAAAATTTGAAAATTCCTACAATTTCTTGCGGTGCAGGCAGATATTGTGACTCTCAGGTTTTGGTTTGTGATGATGTTTTTGGTAAATTCGATGGATTTAAGCCTAAATTTGCAAGAAAATACGGTGATATGAAATCATTTATTATTGATTGTGCCAAAAAATTTGACGCTGATGTGAAAAATGGTACTTTCCCTTCAGAAGACGAAGTGTTTTAGCCTTTAAAAAATTCTTCTGACACAAGTTCATCAAGATTATTTTTAAGTATACCCAATTCATAAAAAGAAAATTGTAGGTCGGGATAGCCCGACACTAATTTTCAATCAACACTCTGTCAAGACAAGCTTTTGGCGAATATTGCCATTCACGGAATGTTATACGCTTGACCTTGTAACCAGAACGCTCAATTATAGCCTGTTTTTTCATATTTGACATGTTAGATTTTATTTTATCTTCTACACCGTCGATTTCAACGACAAATTTATCGTCAACTAATAAATCTGCGCTTAAACCTGCGATATCAGCTCCTGCTGTGACTTTGTGGTCAAGTTCGCGAATTTTTTCGGCAACTTCACGCTCAAGCGGGTTTTTATAAATGTTTTCGTCAATTTCACCAGAAAGCAATGCCTCTTTACGGTTTTGGTATTCTTGCATAAATGAAATATAATTTCTGAAATGTCCGTCAGGAAGTTCACGAGGGTTGCGTGAAATAAAGTTGATAACTTTGTTTTTGCCGCGTGTAATCGCTACGTTAAAAAGATTTGCTTTCTGCAAGAATGTTAAACTCTGCATATAGCTGTTGTCTGCAAATGCCCATGAGATAAGCATTATATCACGTTCGTCCCCCTGAAATGTATGTGCTGTACCGATTTCTATCTGGTGTTTTTTAATCATATAATCAGACAATACTTTGGAAACAGACACTTTTAACTGTTCAACCTGCGCTCTGAAGGGTGAAATTATACCGACAGATACGGGATTGTCAGGGTTTTTGCGTTCGTCTTCAACGATTATTTCATGTAATCTTTTTACTACAGCTTCGATTTCAGGTAAGTTTCTTGTAGCGTCAAAGTCTACTTTGCCGTCAAGAACTTCTACAAGTTCAAGAACTTTTTCGTCATTGTTGTCTTTTCTCATGACACGAATTCTGTCATTGTAGAATTCGTGGTTTGAGAAGTTGATAATAGGGGGCAAGCTTCTGAAATGTTCGTCAAGCATAACGGAACTCATAGAGTAGTAGTCTGCCAAATCAAACATTGAATTCGTTCTGAAACTCCACATTAGACGGTATTTATCGGGAATGCCGTACTGGCTCAAGAACGATTGTTCTTTTGCTTTTTCCAAAAATGAAAGGTGAGGCAATTGTTTGTCGTCGCCTACGATTACTGCACGTTTTGCACGGAACAAAATCGGAAAACAGCTTGCAATGTCGCATTGAGAAGCTTCATCAATGATTGCTACATCAAACATACCCGGTTTTAAAGGAAGCGAGTCAGATACTGCATAAGTCGTTACGCACCAGCAAGGGAATGCTTCCAAAAGCGGTTTGAAATCTTCTTCTTCAAGTATATTGCTTTGAAGTCGTTTTCTGTTTGTAACAAGTGATTTTGCGTGAACTTTTAATCTTCTGCGTTTGTTTTCGTCACGCAAAAGTCCTTTCAAAGCTTCACGGCGTTTGTTTTTCAAGATATTTACCGCAAGTGATTTTTGCTTGCGTTTCATTGTTCTGATTTGTTCTGAGAGCATGTGCAGATTTCCTGTTTTTTGAATATCTGCTTCAATTTTTCTCAAAGACCATTCCATATTGGCAAAATCAAGCTCTTGTTTAAGTTTTCCGAGATTTTCATAATCTACTTCAAATTCTTTCAGATTTAAGATTTTTTTCAATTGTCCGAGACTTGTGAAATTTGCAATTTTTGAAATAAATCCTGCTTTTTCCATATTGTGTTCAAGAACTTTTGTAATTCCTGAAACGATGTCTATTTCGCCTTTTTTTAAACTTTTTTTGATGAATTCGCGTTTGCCTATTACTTTTTCCTGCTCTTCGACTTCCAAAAGTTTGTCGTGCCACTCTTTTTCAAGCTTAATAATGGTTTCTGATTTGTTTTCCATATTTTTAAGCATGTCCAAATGGTCTTTCATATCTTTTGTGTCGAGAAGAAGCATGTCTTCCACATCATCGTCAAGTCCTGTACTTTGTGACAAAAGATTGTTTAATTCTTCGCTCAACTGTCTTTGATAATTCAATCGACCTGCACGAAGCGCCATGTGGCTTGCGCCCAAATCATTTAAGCGCTCTGCAACGACGTCAACTGCCTTGTCCATACGTGATGCAACAAGTACTGTTTTGCCGTTTGCAACAAGGTGCGCAACAAGGTTTACGATTGTCTGCGATTTACCTGTTCCGGGAGGACCTTGAACC
Source organism: Candidatus Gastranaerophilales bacterium (assembly GCA_910588555.1). GTDB lineage: Bacteria > Cyanobacteriota > Vampirovibrionia > Gastranaerophilales > Gastranaerophilaceae > Stercorousia. Next base: position 10,925 of record CAJUPC010000020.1, on the reverse strand, counting down.
GCTACAAATTTGCTGTTATCAATATTTTTTACAACCTGCAGCTGGCTGTCGCTAAGAGAAAGCGGAGTTATCGGGTAAAAATCCGTGATTTTGTTTAAATCTTTTACGGGAACCGATTTCTCTTTGCTCTGCGCGAATTCTTCGTTGATAATGCTCAAAGCTGTTTCTCTGTAAACACCTGACGGTTTTTCTGCGATTTGAGTAAGTTCATGCAAAACCCCTGCTGTCACAGACGGACGTTTGGTCAGGATGATTGCGTTTTGATAAGTCACAACTACTTTTTCAAGCTTTTTAACCTTTTGTTTTTCCTGTTCGTTTTCTTCTTCTTCAATAATTTCGTCGAAATTTTCGCCGTCGATTTTTTCTTTATAAAAATCTTTTGATTTTGAAATGTTGTCGTCTTCTTGAAAATCACCGATGTTTTCTGCAATTTCGATTTCCGGAACAAGTGATTTTAAGGTAGTTAAAAAGATATCTAATTTTTCTTGAGTAATAGGTAAATCGGGAACCACATCCAAAATACCTTCCAACAACAAATCAACTTCGTCTTCATCATCATTTTTGCGCATTAAAGCTGCTAGTGCGCCTGTATTTAACGATAAGACTTCGTCAAGCGGAAAACAGTTTATATTAACTCCGTTACGTTCAAGTTTACATGGCATATATAGAAGAGGGGTCAAAAACTCGTTATGTTTTTTTGATTTTGAGCTTTTTCCCACCAGAAAAAGATAACCGTAAATGAGGTATTTATCTTTCTGACCCAAATCGCTTTGTATCATTAACTCTGTAAGTTTCGGGTCGCTTCCGTCAAGCGGAATGTATTCAGCTCCCGTAGAAAACAACTGTTCTTCGCCTTTGAGAAAAATCCATTTGTTATCTTTGTCGCCTTTCAAGTTTCTGAATGTCGAACTTTTAACCTCTTCTCTCACGCAGTCGTGAAGATACTGGCTTAATTTTTTTATAAAACTGTTATTGAACGCTGAATTTATTGCTTTTGAAGCTTCCTGTAACATGTGATTACTCCTATTCCATTTTCTAATATTTTACGCTAAAATTTATGTTATGAACATCATCAATATAAAGGATAAAAATCTGTTTTATGTCGGCGGAGTAGTGCGCGATGAAATTTTAGGGCGCAAATCTTTTGATATTGATATAACTTATGTTGGTAATGCTATTGAATATTGTCGTAGAATTGCGTCGGTTGAAGTAATTCAAGAAAATCCCGATTTTGGAACGGTTAGGGTTAATATTGGGGGCAAAGAAGTTGATTTTGCCTCAACACGTTCTGAAAGTTATCCGCATAAAGGTCATTTGCCCGTTGTTGAAAAAATAGGATGTTCTTTAAAGGAAGATGTTTTGCGTCGCGACTTTACCGTTAATGCACTCGCTAAGAATACTTTAACAGGTGAAATTATTGATTACACGGGCGGACTTGAGGATTTAAAAAATAAAAAATTGAGAGTTTTGCATGATAAAAGTTTTATTGATGACCCGACAAGAATTATTCGCGGGTTAAAGTTTTCCGTTCGCTTCGGGTTTGAACTTGAAGAACATACACGCAAATTGCAGGAAGAATATCTTGCGAATATTAATTACGATATGAGTTATAAGCGAGTGAAAAAAGAACTTGTTGAAACATTTAATCTTAATTCACAGCTTGCGTTTGAAAAATTTATCAATGAGGGAATTTATAAATTAGTGACAGAGCAAGAGACTGCTTTGCCCAATGTAAATATTGAAAAATTAGCTAATGATTATTCAGCTGCTTCTTGGCTTGTTTATGTTGGTGTTTTAAAGGATTTGTCGCGTCTTCCGCTGACAAAAGCTGAACAAAAAATTCTTGATGATATTCCGCAAACAAAACTTGAAACTGATTTTGAACTTTATAAAGCATTTGAAAATGCAAAAATTGAAACGGTTCTTTTATATGCGATTTTGTATGATGAAATCGGTGCAAGACGTTATTTGGATAATTTACACAATATAAAAATATCTGTTACGGGCAAGGATTTACAACTGCTTGGATTGAAACCCTCGCCAAAATATCAGGAAATTTTTGATGAAGTTTTAAAAGCAAAACTTCAAAATCCTGATATGACTAAAAATGATGAAATAGATTTTGTCCGTTATAATTTGTAGGGATAATCTTTCGGATATTCCCAATTATTCATTTGTAATGCTCTTGCACAAGCCCATGTGTCGCTTTTACAGGCATTATATTGAAATTCATAATTCTCGTACTTTTCTTTTATGTTGGTATATGACCCCCAGGCTATAAATGTTTTACCTGCATTTTTCAGGTAGGTGTAGTCCCCGCTCATTGCAAGCGCAAATGTGTAAACATCAGCCCCCATTTTATTTGGCGGATTTTTACCGTTTACATCGTAATAGATATCTAAACAACTCCCGTTTTTAAAATATGCAATTGAACCGTCGGAAAATTTTACTCCAATTAAGTTATATTGTGCTAATGAACCTATATTCAACTTTTCGTTATCTGATAATTCATATTGTTTGATGTAGGGTAAAATATATTTTTTAAGAAATTTTTCTGTAGGTTCTGTGAGTTCTTTGTCCACGTTTAGTGAATAATCCCAATTTGTAATATTATCATTATCAATTTCGGATAATTTAATTGCCTGTGACATTGTGCTGTAGAAGCGTTTCAATCTTGTTGAATACTCTTTCTTTTTGTAGTTTTGAATAAGTGACGGCATTGTTAGTGCTGCAACAACACCAATTATACCTATAGTAACCAAAATCTCTGCTAATGTAAAAGCTTTTTTCATAAAATACTCCACTATTATAATAGTATAGAGTACACATTGTCAATAGTATAAAATTTTTTTATGACAGAATATAAAGATATCCTTAAAAAAATAGGGATGAATTTTAGGCTTGAAAGAACACGAAAAATGCTGTCGCAAGAACAATTTGCTGAGCTTGCAAATGTTCATACAAATTATATCGGTAAAATTGAACGCGGAGAACAAAACCTTACTGTTAGAAAGATTGTAGAAATTGCTGATGCATTAGGTATTTCTGTCAGTAAGGTTTTGAATTTGGAATAATAATTATTTTCTTGCCTGTGAGAATATTTTTTGAGCTTCGGCTGTGCCGACATAACGCCAGTGCCAAGGTTCAAATCCTAAACCCTGCTTGTTGTTTCGCGGAAAAGACATTTCAAATCCATAATCTTTAGCGTGTTCAGCTAACCATTTGTATGCTTTTGTACCTGCAAAAGTTTGTTCTAAAGAATTTATATCTATGGCTAAGCCTGTATGATGTTCGGAAAATCCCGGAGGTGCCGAAAATTTTAATCTCGAAATAAATTCTTTTTCTGTGGGATTTTTTTTGTTAGCAAATTTTTTGGGGAATACTGTTTTTTGATATTCAGTTGAACGGAAACCTGATACGATATTTAAAGTCACTCCATCTTTTTTGGCGTCCGCTTGCATTTTTTTAAATGCAGCAGCAAGCTCTTTATGTACTTTATATCCATTTACAGTAACAATATCAGTTGATTTGCAGTCAGAATATTTGTAATGCGTAACTCCGCCATAAACAATTTTATTATTCTGATATTTTCCTACAGTAATATCTTGCCTTGTAGTATTTGATGCCATTGTTGATGAACTGTTGTTTGAAACATTTCCTAAAGCTTTTTCCATTGCCAACTCCTTTATATGTAGTATAAAATATTTTTGGAAATTTTGCAACAAAAAACACCAACCCTTTAAGGGTTGGTGTTTTTGATTTTATAATTAGTGGCAAGAGCAAGTTGCACAGCCGCAAGAGCAAGACATTCCGAGAGCTTCTTTAGCTTCTTCAATTCTTACTTTAATACGTCCGTCTACTGCGATGCCTTCGCCTGTTGCTTCTGAAATCAACAACGGGTTAATATCCAATTCGTCGATGAATTTGAAGTCAGAAACTAATTGAGATAATCTCAACAATGTTTCTTGGATTTGGTCGATTTGTGCAGGTTTTGTGCCTCTTGCACCTTGTAACAATTTGTATGCTTTTACTGATTCAATCATTTCTTTAGCATCAACATCTGTCAAAGGAGCAATTCTGAAAGTTACGTCTTTCATAACTTCGACAAATACGCCGCCTAAACCGAACATCATCATAGGACCGTATTGAGGATCTGTTGCAATACCGCAAACCATTTCACGAGAACCTTTTACCATTTCTTGAATGATTACACCTTCAAGACCTTCAAGCAAGCCTTTTGCTTCCAATCTTTCAAGAAGTCCTTTGTATTCTTTTCTCAATTGTTCTTCTGATTTGATGTTTACAACAACACCGCCAACGTCAGTTTTGTGTGAAGTTGTTTTTGAAGTCATTTTCATTACTACAGGGTAGCCGATTGAGTTACCCAAAGATACTACTTCGTCTTCGTTTGTTGCTAAACCGTATTTGCAAGCACGAATTCCGTATGCCTGTAAAACGTCGATTGACTCAAGAGTTGTAAGCTGTGCTCTGCCTTCTGCAAGAGAACCTTTAATAATACTTTCAACTTTAGCTCTGTCAACATCATAGCAAGGAATTTTGCCTTCCGGTCTTTCCATCCATTGACGCTGTTCGTCAAGTCTGCAGAATGCTTCTGCTGCTTCTTCTGCGTACATATAGAACGGCATATTAACTTCCATATTAGAAATTTCAGTGAAGAAACTGCTTGTTGTCATGAATACGCCAACAATCGGTTTTTCAGGATTTTTAGCTTTGATTTCCATCAATGCTTTTGCAACATCGATATCTTTCAAGCCCAAGAACGGCAAGTAGATAACCATAATCATATCAACACTTTCGTCTTTAATTACAGTTTCTAATGTTTGCATATAGTGTTCAATAGGAGCTGAAGCAATCATGTCAATAGGGTTTTTAACAGATGCTGCTGACGGTAAGAAGCTTCTTAAAGTTTCTTTTGTAGCGTCTGAAATTTGAGCCATTTGCATACCGCTTTCGCAGATTGCGTCAGTAGCCATAATTCCGGGACCGCCTGAGTTTGTAATAATTGCTACTCTATTGCCTTTCGGAATAGGACAATTTGAGAAAGCTTTTGCGTTAGCAAACAAGTTTTTCAAAGAGAATTCTCTGATTACGCCTGATTGTTTCAACAATGCTGCTGCTGCTTTATCAGCACCTGCAAGAGAACCTGTGTGAGAAGATGCTGCTGAAGCACCTGCTGCTGAACGTCCGGCTTTTAAAGCTAAGATAGGTTTCTTTTTAGTAATTCTTGAAGCTAATTTACGGAAGTTAGCAGGGTTTTGGATTGATTCCATGTATAACAAAATTTGTTTTACATCGTCGTCATTTTCCCAGTATTCAAGAGCTGTTTCAGCATTTACGTCAGCCTGGTTACCGATAGAAATGAATTGTGCAAAACCAATGTTTAAGTCTTTCAAGATGTTCAAAATACCGCCGCCCAATGCGCCAGATTGAGAAACGAAACCGATGTCACCGCGGATTGGCAAGCTTTCAGCAAAAGTTGCGTCCATAGAAACATCAGGGCTAGTATTCAATACGCCTAAGCAGTTAGGACCAACACATCTCATGCCGTATTCTCTAACTTTAGCCAATAAAGCTTTTTCAGCTTCTGCGCCTTCTTTACCTGTTTCTTTGAAGCCTGCTGTGATGATACACAAACCTTTAATACTTTTAGCGTGGCATTGGTCAATTGTATCAAGTACGAATTTAGCATTTACAACGATAACTGCCAAATCAACTTCACCGGGGATTTCAGCTATTGATGTATAAGCTTTAAAGCCTTCAATTTCTCCGCCTTTAGGGTTTACGGGATAAATATTTCCGTTAAATTTGTAATCTCTTAATCTTTGCATGATTTCAGAACCGATAGTTTTCGGTTTTGTTGAAGCACCGACAACCGCAATTGATTTCGGTTTCATGATTTTGTCTAAGTTACTCATCATTTTTTTGTGTCCTTTCTTATAATTTAATATCCGTTTTGTATCCATTCACGTACTCTTAGTTTTGCACCTAGAGAGTTTGCAATTCTTTCGCACTCTTCAATATTTAAGCGTCTGCCTTTATATCCGTCAACAACGCTTGCTGATACATTTATGCTGTATGCAGAGCATTCTCGGATAAATTTTTTAACTTCCTCATAAGCTTCATCAAATTTTGGCTGAGAAAGTTCGTCGTATTCTTCTTTTGTAGCACCGTTAAGGCTTACCGAGAATTCATCGACAAGGTCTTTTAATTCTTTTACAACATTTCTTTTATAAACAAAATTTGCATGTCCGTTAGTGTTAACACGAATTTTTGTATTTGGGTATTTTGATTTGATATATTCTGCTACTTCTTTCAAAACATCAAATTTCAGCATAGGTTCGCCGTAGCCGCAGAAGATAATTTCGCTTGTCATCTCAAAAGTTTCAAGTTGTTTTATAACATCTTGTGCTGTTGAATTTTCATCATCAAGCCACAAAGTTTGACCGACAACATCGTCTTTGTCTTTTCGGAGGCAAAATATACAGTCATTTGTGCATTTGTTAGTTAAATTGATATAAATCTTTCCATCTAATAAATATACTAAAGTGTTTGACATGACACGCCTTTCAATAACAAAATTATTGCATGGTCAAACAGATTTTACAAGCGATATTAAAATTTTTGAAAAATATTTTATGTTTGAGGTATTATATTCTTTAGATAATACAGAATAAAAGGAATTTATAATATGCTTAGAACAGGAATAGTCGGACTTCCCAATGTTGGTAAATCAACTTTATTTAATGCTTTAACTAGTGCAAAAAATGCGCAAAGTGCAAATTACCCATTTTGTACCATTGAACCGAACGTTGGTGTTGTAAATGTACCTGATGAAAGGTTGGAAATCTTGCAGAAGCTTTGTAAATGTACTGATATTATCCCGACAGCTATTGAATTTGTGGATATTGCAGGACTTGTCAAAGGAGCAAGTAAGGGCGAAGGTTTGGGCAACCAATTCTTGCATAATATAAGAGAAGTTGACGCTATTATTCAGGTTGTAAGATGTTTTGATGACCCGAATACAATTCACGTTGCAGGTAAAGTAAATCCGCTTGATGATATCGAAGTTATTAATACAGAACTTGCACTTGCAGATTTGGCTTCTGTTGAAAAACGTCAGGCTAGGATTTCTAAGCAGGCAAAAAGCGGCGATAAAGAAGCTGTTCTTGAAAATTCTGTACTTACAAAATTAACAGATTTGCTTTCAGAGGGAACATTTATAAACTTGAATGAACACTTTAATGAAGATGAAATTGCTGTTGTCAAACAATTAAATCTTATGTCGGTAAAACCTGTTATTTATGCTGCAAACGTATCTGAATATGAGTTGAAAGACGGAAATGCTTATACTCAGCAGGTTCAAGAATATGCTTCAAAACATAATGCCGAAGTTGTTCTTATTTCTGCAAAAATTGAAGAAGAACTTGCTGAACTCGGAGCTGATGAAGCTAAAGAATATTTGACAGAACTTGGTATTGAAGACAGCGGTATTAACAGAATGATTAAATCCGTTTACAGACTTTTAAATTTGAGAACATTTATTACTGCCGGTGAAAAAGAAGTTCATGCTTGGACAATTCCGGCAGGTGCAAAAGCTCCTCAAGCAGCAGGTGTAATTCATACTGATTTTGAAAAAGGATTTATCAGAGCTGAAATTACACCGTACGAAGAATTTATCAAAAACGGTTCTTATGCAGCTTGCAAAGAAAAAGGTGTTACACGTCTTGAAGGCAAAGACTATGTAGTCCAAGACGGAGATTTAGTTCACTTTAGATTTGCAGTTTAAAATTTTACAGGATAGTCATCTGAAATTTTCCAGCCGTCAAGCATTATTAGAGCTGCGCAGTAACGTCGATTCTTGTTTTCAATACGGCCGCAGCCAAATGTAGGATGATTTTTAAGAGCATTCCTTGTTTGTTTTGTATGTACACCGTAAGGAACCATACTTTTGGTATTTTGTGTAAGAATAAAGGTAAAGCTATCTTTTCCGTCAATGCTGTTTTTTGTAGCAACAGGATAAAAAACAATATGCTGGTCTCCATATAAAGCAGCAGAACCATCTCCAAAGTACATTTTTATTCCATTTAATGAAATGTTATTATCATAATATTTTTCATATTTTACTACTTTTAAGTAATCTTTTAAATATTTTTCGTAAAATTCAATTTGCATTTCTGCATTGCCATATCCGCCAAACGGGAAAATCCAATTTTCAACCAATCCATTTTTTATTTCAGACATTTTTATTGCTTGATTAAATGACGAATAAAATTTCTGCATTCGTGTAACAACAATCATTTTCTGATAATGAGCAATCAAATTAGGTATAGTAAGCACGGCGACCACGCCGATAATTGCTAAAGTAATTAAAACTTCTGCTAAAGTAAATGCCCTAAAAAATTTTAAACCGAGAACTTCGGGGGGGGGGCAATCATTGCACTATGATGTAATTTCATGTAAAATACCTCCAAGTTTTCCAAATTCATTATTTACGATTTTTTGTATTTTGTCAAGTTTTTATCAAGTATATCTTGACAATAAAATTTGATTATATATAATAATAATCGAAGCCTATTGGGGCGTCGCCAAGTGGTAAGGCACCTGGTTTTGGTCCAGGCATTCGGAGGTTCGAATCCTTCCGCCCCAGAAAAAATCACCTTTGAACAAATGTTCAAGGTGATTTTTTGTTGTTAAATATTTTTTGTATTTCATGTTAAAATGTGATATAATTAATCTGTAATGATAGGAGTTGCTATGGACAAAGATTTAAAATTCATAATTGAGAAATCTTTATTATTTAATAAAATGATGACAGATGAAGATATTCTTTTTGAGCAAGTAAATAAGCTGTCTCAAATGCAAATAATAAAATTATTAGATTTTTATAAAGAGCCTAAACCGATATCAATTACACGTTATGTTATCTTAAAAATGCTTCTTAATCATGAGTTGATTGATGCTGAAAAAATGAAAGAAATCAAATCTAACTTTCATAGTAAAAATGTTAATTATTTCAAAAAGTATTTAGAAGATGATGTATCTTTATCATATATTGCTAACTATGAAACTTTACGGCCTTTAAGTTCCTGGAATAATTTTGGGATTTTATATGATTATTTTTATATAAATGAAATTAAACATTTTGTAAAAGATACATATGAAGATATATCAAAAAATTTAATGCTTTGTTTTAATTTATCAGGTTATTGTCATAAAATCATTAATTTTCAAGGTGCGAGAAATAATGGTTCTGATACTTGTTGGATTTCGCTTTATCCTGCAAAGTTTAAACATTACAATGACGCTGCGCAAATTTATTGTAAAGTTGAGGCTGGTAAATTATATGCAGGTTTATATATTGATCAAGATTTAAAAAAGAAAATTAAAATCAAAGGTTATACTGGCAATTATGAGAAAGTTGAATGTAAATCATATAATGATGTATTAGATTGTATCAGCAAAATAATAGCTTTAGAAAAAAGAGTAAATAATAAGTTAAAACCTGATGCGATACCGGATTTTAAGATTGAAAATAAAAGTTTAAAACTGGAAAAAATTCAGAAAAACATAATTTTTGAAACACTTGGATATCATTCAAAACAAATATTGAAATCAGAATTAATATTAACTAATATAAAATATAGTGAAAGTGATTTTTT
>CAJUPC010000020.1:0-1235 GCA_910588555.1 Candidatus Gastranaerophilales bacterium | reverse complement strand
GATGAATCGAATTATAGAATTTTGAGAAATTTACTTGAAAATAAAAAGAATTTGATTATTCAGGGAGCGCCAGGAGTTGGTAAAACCTTTTCTGCTAAAAGACTTGCATATTCTATTATTGGTGAAATTAATGAAGAACAAATAACTCAGGTACAATTTCATCAAAATTACGGTTACGAAGATTTTATTATGGGCTATAGACCTGATGATAATCATTTTTATTTACACAAAGGACCTTTTTACAGCTTCTGTAAAAAAGCTGAAGAAAATCCTCATTTAAAATTCTTTTTTATAATAGATGAAATTAATCGTGGCAATATAAGTAAAATATTTGGAGAACTTCTTTCTTTAATTGAAGCTGATAGAAGAGGGCAGTCAGCAAGTTTAATGTATAATAATGAAAAATTTTGTGTTCCTGAAAATTTATATATCATCGGGTTAATGAATACTGCAGACAGAAGTATTGCTATGATTGATTATGCATTAAGAAGACGATTTGCATTTTATGATTTTCAGCCGGCTTTTGAATCTGAAGGATTTATAAATTATTTGAAAAAGATTAATAATCCTAAATTTAATGTTCTAATCGAAGCTATAAAGAAGTTAAATCTTGAAATTTTGGAAGATAGTTCTTTAGGCGAAGGTTTCAGAATAGGGCACAGTTATTTTTACTCAAATAATGAAGTAACGGATTTATGGTTAAATTGTGTTGTTAATTATGAAATTATACCTTTATTACATGAATACTGGTTTGATGACGAAAAAACATTCAGCCGCTGGGAAAATGAATTAAGAGAAATTGTCAGATTATGATTCAATACAATAATATTTTTATCCAAAATATTTATTATATGCTTTCGTATGCATTTAACAATCTTGATAGAATTTGCGAAAAAGGTGTAAATATTGAGAAATTTGATAATGCTCAGGAGTTGTTGGCAGTTATTTTATATAAGGGAATTTCTTATCGTTTAAAGAAGAAACTGAGTCAGGCATATAATACACATATTTATCCTTTAAAAACACCTAAAGGAAAATTAAACTTATCTATGACAATTAAGCAGGGACTTTTAGCTAAACACCAAATTGTATGTGAATATGATGAACTTACGGAAAATTATTTGTTAAATCAAATCTTGAAAAGTACTTGTAATGTTTTAATTACTAAAGGTGAATTAAAAGTTGAATATAAAAATTTGTTAAAAAGCCTTATGGCTTCTTTTCAAAACATTGAT
>CAJUPC010000019.1 GCA_910588555.1 Candidatus Gastranaerophilales bacterium | reverse complement strand
ATGATGATACACATGATTATTCAAGTGACAATGTTGGGATTATTACGGCTGACGGTACACCCATGATTTTAAACTACAACAAAAAATGTGAGTCATTAGACCCCATGAAAACGTATGGGTGGTCAACAAGTAACGGTAAACCTGAAAGTAACGCGACTGCTGGTTGTGTTGCGGCGGTGTTTGAAATCAACGGTAATGGTAGACCGAATACATTTAGAAAAGATGTTATTGCATTTAATGCAAACGGACTTGGGTCATCATGCGCAATTGAAATAGACGGCAAGTGTTTTGGTGCAGCATTCTCACCAACACCAATGACTTATGCAGAATGTGCAGGAGAGAATGCTACATCTCCTCGACATTCAACCGTAGCTGGAAGTTATGCTAAATCGTTAGGGATAAATGAATGTTATTATCCAAATGATTACTGGGCAGGTGCTGTTAAACAGTGCGGTGGAACTAACAAAATGCCAAACCAATCTGACCTGCAAAAAATAGCCGCTCTCTTATACGAGAAACCAATAAACGCATCAGGCTGGACAACAAATCTAACCTACAACGGCAAAGCCTCTGAGCTAGGTCTTCCTGAACCGTCCTTCTGGGTTTGGTCAGGTGATGAGGACGGTCCGGGTGGCATCTACGCGTACGCGAGGAGCTTCGACACCACGGAGACACACTGGAACGAATACTACGGCGGTCGCGAAGACTCCAGCTTTTTGGGACTGTGCTTAGATAATTAATCATTCAATAAAAAAAGGTGCTTATCGCACCTTTTTTATTATGCTGATAATGTAAAGATTTGGTAGATTTCTTCGTCCGAAAGCTCTGTGATAATCTTTTCGCCTTCATAAACTGCCAAATCAGCAAGTTCTTTTTTAGATTTCAACATCTCGTCAATTTTCTCTTCAAAAGTACCAAGCGTAATCATTCTGTGAACCATTACGTTTTTATCCTGACCGATACGATATGTTCTGTCGGTTGCCTGATCTTCAACCGCAGGGTTCCACCATAAATCGTAATGAATAACATTGGTTGCACTTGTCAGGTTCAAACCTGTTCCGCCGGCTTTCAATGATAATATCATAATTTTTGACTCATCTTCATTTTGGAATTTACTAATTAATTCCTCACGCTGAGGAACAGTCAACGAACCGTGGAAGAACAATGGTACTGTATTGCATTCATCTTCAATAACCTTGCATAAAATATCGCCCATTTCTTTATATTGTGTAAAGATAAGTGTTTTTTCACCATTTTCAAGAATACTTTCAAGCGTTGATATACATTTATCCATTTTACCTGACATTTCACGGTTAATTTCTCCGCCTTTCAAGAACTGATACGGGTGATTACAGATTTGTTTCAACGCAGTAATAAGTTTGAAGATATTTCCGCGTCTGTTGATACCCGTAAATCCAGAAATCTTGTCCATCATCTCATTAAGAGTTTTTTCATAAAGAACTGCTTGAGGTTTAGACAAGTAGCAGTAATCGTTGATAACCATTTTTTCTGGCAAATCTGATATAACGTGTTTATCTGTTTTCAAACGTCTTAATACGAACGGAGAAACAGACATTTTCAATTTTGCAGCACGAGAATTTTCCTTAAATCTTTCAATAGGAATAGCATAACTCTTTTGGAATTCCCTCAAACTGCCAAGATAACCTTGATTTATAAAATCAAAAATAGACCACAACTCGGTCAATCTGTTTTCAACCGGTGTACCTGTCATTGCAATTTTAACGTCTGATTTTAGCATTTTAACGGCAAGAGTTTGAGCAGTATCAGGGTTTTTGATATTCTGTGCTTCATCAACAATAATCATTCCCCATGTATTTTTCTTCAACTCTTCAACATCTATTCTCATAATAGCGTAAGTTGTTAAAATAACATCATGCTTCAAATCCAATTGTCTTTCTGCACCGTGATAAATAACTGCGTCTAAAGCCGGCGCAAACATTTGAATTTCTTTCATCCAGTTACCCATAAGAGTTGTCGGACAAATTACAAGCACAGGTTTATCAAGTTTCTTTTCTTCTTTCATTTTCAAAATCAAACTGATAACCTGAATAGTTTTACCAAGCCCCATATCATCAGCCATACAGGCACCAAAGCCTTTGCTGATGTTTGTCCACAGCCATTTCAAACCTGTCATCTGATATGGTCTTAATTCACCTTTCAAGCCCTGCGGAGGTGTAACTTCTACAGGCTTATTGAAATCTTGAATAACTTTTGCAAAAGCTTCATCGTAATCAAAATCATACTGATCCAGCTGGCCTGACATAGCCGCATGAATAAGTTCCATTCTTGACATTGATTTAAAGTTTGCTTTCGCCAGTTGTTCAAATATTTTTTTAGTATCTTCTTTATCAACTAGAACATACTTATTTTTATATTTAATTAAGCCGTTTTGACCTTCAATAAGCTTATTAAACTCTTCAATTGATAATTTTTCGTTTCCGATTGCAACTTCGTAAGAAAAATCCAAAATATCGTCAAGCGAAATTTTTGAGGAAGAATTATTGTTGAAAATATCAGCCAGTTCTTTTGAACGCGAAGTTTTAACTTTAGCATTAATTGAAGCACGCGGAACAACAATATTTGTAAGTTCTTTCGGCAAAACAACTTCAATTTGAGCTTTTTGAAGATAATAAGCTGTCTGCGTAATAATTTTATAGACCTGATTTAAATCCAAATCAAGCGCAAGTTTATCCTCATCTTCAAATAATTCTTCAAGTTCAGGCATATAACGATTTGCATAATTAAGCTGTTTTTCGATAATTCTTGCAATATCAGAAGCGTTTGCGTCAAACACTTTTTCATCAGTGTAAAGTCTGTCAATCAACACATCTTCATCGGTTTTTCTGTTCTTGATATGAACTTTAAGTCTAAAAATTTCCTCATTTTCAAGTTTTGTAATCTTAAAGAACGGAATAACGTCATATTTACCGAGATACAACTCATCAAACCATTGCGCAAGGTTTTCTGCAATGTCATTACCTTTCATCACAGAGCGCTGTTCTAGGTCTTTAATCATATATGTGCCTGATTTAACGTCCTTAAATCTGTATGCTTTAATACCCAAAAATTTATAAATAACATAATTCAGATAGTTATATATGAAATCATAGACAAAATTTTTCGGTTTTTCACCTTTAATAAAAAGATTTTCTGGCAAATTTTCTTCAAACAAATTAATAATTCTTGCAAGCTGGTTAGAATTAATAATCGGTTCATACACAATCCTGAACATTGTGCCTTTTTTCTTAACGGTCGGGATAAAATAAAGCTTTTCAATCAACTTCATCACAAAATAAGTTAATTTATTTAAGTAAATAAAAGTCGGTGTCAAAGCTTCTAAATCAACAACATTGCCAAAACCGCCGAAGTAATCCAATACCAAATCCAAAGCCATTGAATAACCAACTTTGTCATCCATTACCTCAGACTTAAAGCGGAACAATGAACCTTTTGATTTCAAATAGTATTGAAAATTATTTGTCGGAGTAACAAAAAATGACAACTTTTCGTTATTATTAACAAGGAAAAAATCAGTATTTCTTGCGGGTGAATTCGGACTTAAAAACACACCTTCAAATTCATCCTCAATAATTTGATAGATTAAACTTAAAGTATATCTGAAATCCTTATTCTTAAAGCCTTCCGGATTTTCGGAAAGGTTAAAGAAAAGTTCATCCACATTATTTTTCTTAAACGAAAAGTCAATATCTAAATTTGTTATATTTTTTGTCATTTTCTACTTTCTTATCAAAGAGCCGCAGCTCATTTCTTCGGGTAATTCTATATTCATCAAATCCAAAACTGTCGGAGCTACATTGCACAAAGCACCTTCAGATTTTAATTCAACACCTTTCGGTGCATTAATCATAACAAACGGAACTTCGTTTGTAGTATGTGCAGTTTGAGGTTTGCCTGTTTCTGCATTGACCATAACTTCTGAATTTCCATGGTCAGCAGTCAAAAGCATAACTATGTCGTGTTTTTTGCAGGCATCGGCAATTTTTCCAACACATTCATCAACCACGTGACAAGCTTTTGTTGCAGCTTCAACAACACCGGTATGACCTACCATATCAGGGTTTGCAAAGTTTACAAGGATAAAGCCGTATTCGGGGTTGTCAATTGCTTTCAATACATTATCACAAACTTCATACGCACTCATTTCAGGCTGCATATCATAAGTTGCAACTTTTGGAGACGCAACGAGAACTCTTGTTTCATCAGCCTGAGGTTCTTCAACGCCGCCATTAAAGAAGAATGTAACGTGAGCATATTTTTCTGTTTCTGCAGTTCTGAATTGCTTAACACCATTTGCCTGCAAAACATCGCCAAGAATATTTTCCATTTTTTCTTTTCCGTAAGCTACAGGGAAATCAAATGTTTCATCATAAGGGGTCATACAAACGTAATAAACATTTTTCAAAACTTTTTTACGTTCAAAGCCGTCAAATTCTTCAAAATTAATTGCTCTTGTAATTTCTCTTGCTCTATCAGGTCTGTAGTTGAAGAAAATTACTGCGTCGTTGTCATGAATTCTTGACTCTTCACCGCCGATAACTGTGGGAAGAACAAATTCATCATTTTCGCCACGTTCATAAGAAGCTTTAACACCTTCGTAAGCTGATGACGCTTTTTCGCCTTCACCGAACAATAATGCGTTGTAGCCTTTTTCAACACGTTCCCAACGATTGTCACGGTCCATAATATAATATCTGCCGATTACGGTTGCAACAGGCGGAAGATTATATTTTTTAAGTTCTTGTTCAACTTTTTCTAAGAATGTGCAAGCTGATTGCGGCGGAGTATCACGACCGTCTAAAAATGCGTGTACATAGAAATTTTTAACACCTTGTTCGCCCGCAAGTTTAATCAATGCTAAAACATGGTCTAAAGATGAATGCACACCGCCCGTAGAAACAAGACCGTAAATATGTAATGCTGAATTATTCTTTTTAACGTGCTCAATAGCATTCAAGAATTTTTCATTTTTAAAGAAGGAACCGTCTTTAATAGCATTATTAATTCTGGACAAATCTTGATAAACAATTCTGCCTGCACCCAAATTAAGGTGTCCGACTTCGCTGTTACCCATTTGGCCTGCCGGAAGTCCTACGTATTCGCCGTCTGCATGCAATTTTATAAATTTTTCTTCTTTTTCAAGTTTGTCAACATGAACGGGATTAGCAAGTTTTGTTGCGTCATTTTCGGGATGATTTGTGCTGATACCCCAGCCGTCCATAATACATAATAATACTCTCTGTGTCATAATCTTATATCCTCTATTTATATTTCTTCAATAGAGAAATTTTAACAAGAACATATTTTTATTTCAATAAGTTTTTAAGATTTTTCAATCCCTCTTTTGCGTCCTGCAATTGCTGACGTGAGGCTTCGGCTTCTTTTCTGCGTTGTTCAAGAAGTTCATTAACTGCATCTTTTTTCTGTTGAACGGCTTCTTGAACAGCCTGTTTAGTTTGTTGAACCTGCTCTTTTACGGTCACAGTTTCAATTGCAGATGTGTCACATTTTGAAAGCCATTTAAAAGATTTTACAGAACTTCTGCTTTCAACACCGCCGTTAAATTGGACCTTAAAATCTTTATAGTTTTTATTTCCTGATGATAATTGAGGAATTGCCGAAATATTCTCCTTTTTCGGGTCAGTCGTAAGTGCATTAATCAAGCGTCCTGTCATATTACCAAATTTTGGAATATAAGAAGTCAATTTTTCAACTGACAAATCACCTAAAGGTCCTAAAAGCTTAACTACTTCTGCCGACAATCTGCCGAGAACAACCACATTTGCGGTCGCATTTAACAAATTATACCGTCCTGTTATATAATAAGCCATTGAAGGACCAATAACTTTTATGGGATTTAAGTTTGCCCAGCCGTTGTTAAAACTCAAATCGCCTGAAATTGTTTTAAATTCAGCTGTATTTTTTATTGCAGGAAGCGCTGAAACAGAATTCACAGCAGCTTTTAAAACAGAATTAGACGAAATATTATCCGCAAACAAAAAGTTTTCAAAACGACCGATATTACCAAGTTTTCCGTCTTGAATATCAAAAGATACTTTACCTTTAAGATTTTTCATCATCTCCACATCGGTAGCACCATGCAAAGTTACATTAGCGTTAAATCCGAGTTTACCCGACAACGCATTCTTAAGCCCCGCAGCACCCGCAATAGCTTTTTCGGCGTCCATACCTGAGCCTTTAAAATCTACACCGATATGTCCGTTTACAATATTATAAGAAACATTTCCGCCGACCTTACCTGAAAAAGCGTCGCCCGTAATATTTTTCAAATTAAACACATTGCCTGTCAAATCAAAATCCGCACCAAGATTTTCGGCAACAATACCGCCTGATGTAAATTTCTTCAATGTACCTTTACCGCGTGCAACAGGACCGTTTAATGACACATTCATATCCTGCATTGAAACAAGCATATCGGGAATTGATAAAGAAGGAACCTGCACCGCTCCTTTCAATATCGGATTTAAAGCATTTCCGCCAACATGAATATTAAAATCAGTTTTCACATTCGATTTGGGCAGTCCCGGAATTTCCATTGAAACGGTTTTATTCGTCAACAAATTCAAATCAAGCTTCAAAGCTTTATAAACATCATTCAACGCCCCTTTCAATGCTATTTGACCTATTCCGTCGGCAACGAAATCAAGCTTAATATTTTGCGCAAGATAATCTGAAATTTTACCTTTAATATCCAGTTTTATATTATCATAAATCAATTTTGCATTTTCGATAGCAATTTCTTTTTCGGTAATAACAACCTTTGCTGTCGGAACAGTAACAATTGCCGCAGGATTAGTCACTTTAACATTTGAAAGATTAACAATGTTTTTTACAAGATTAACTCCCGCAATATTTAAATTAGTGTTTGACGGAACATCTTTGTAATTTACGCCCGTCAAATTCACATTAAAATCAGGACTATTATTTGCAAAATCAATATCAGCCTTAATATTAGCTATTGCAAAATTATACAATTTATAGGCTAATGACGCAGACGGAACTTTAAAATACCCTGAAGATTCAGTTTTTTTTAAATTTGATTTCAAAGTAAAATCAGCGTCAATTCCGCCTGCTGCTGTCAATGTTTCCAAATCTTTGTATCCGAAAGTTTGCGCAATACTGTCAATCATATCAATAATACTTTTGAATTGCGCATTTGATTTACAGTTCAAATCAATTTTGGGATGTTTACCCGTTTTGAAATTACCGACAAGCTCGGTCAATTCTTTTTCAGCAGTATACAATTTTGTATAAAGATTAATTGTATTACCCTTAAGTTTTATATCAATATTGCTGGGTGGCAGTTTCTTTCCGTCAACTGCAATACCAAGGTTTGAAACATTCATTATACCGTCAAAATTAATATCTTCAAAGGTTCCGAATGTTGTAATATCTCCTATTACATCTGCTGTCAGCTGATTATTATGAATTGCTTTAAAAATATCAATTATATTAAAAGGCTGAGCCGGCTGCGGTTGAACTTGAGGCTGTGGCACAGTTTGCTGGGAGAAAACAAGGTCGTTCAAATCAATATCAGGCATAACCTTATTTAGGACTTTAACATCATAGCTGAACTGTTCTCTTTCTTGAAGCATAAACTTACCGTCAGCAGTAAGCTTAATCTTTTTATCTAAAATAAAATCACTAATCTTAGCTTTTTGTCCGTAAATTGAATATGTCTTATCTGTAGGCATATCAATAAATGAAATATTATAATTTTTGATGACAATATTTGGAAGATGATTAGAAAGCTTTATACCAAAAGGCAATTCTGCCATTGGTTCTTTAGGATTAGACGGTTTTTCGGTCTGTGGAATGTAATCTTCAATCAAGAATTTCCCGTCTTTTTTAACCTTTAAATTAAGATTAACATTTTCAGCTCCAACTACGTCGATTTCTATTTTGCGCAGTAATAGAGGAAGTAATGAAAGTTTTCCTCCTGCATTATCAGCAGTTAAAAAAGTTTCGCCGCTCGGAAGCGCGGCTTCAATATGCCCGACACCGCCGCCTGCTGTAAGCTTCGGCGTTGTTATAATACGAATGTTTTCTAACTTAACCTTAAATCCTGAGGCTTCCTCAATCATCTTTGAGATTTCGCCGCTATATGAATTAACAATCCCGCTGATAAAAAACGGAACAATCAAAAACAAAGCATAAAGTGTAACAAAAAATATACCTAAACCGATACCAATTTTTTTTAACATATTATATATCCCTCTATATTAAATTTATCATAAAAAAATTTTTTAAATCAACTTATAATATAAGAAACACTGATAGTCAAATATTCATTATCAATATCAACAATTGCCCATCGGACAGGATTTTTGTAAATTTTACAAAGTTCTTTTTCAATATAAAGATTATCAAAATTTTGTATTTTTTTAATTTTCACTACATCAGAAACTATCATATAGATATGATAACATAAAAAAGATTCACACTTGACAAAAAACGAAACATGGTAAATAATGAGTTTAGAAAGATGGAGGTATTTATATGTCAAGATTTAAGCATAGTGCTGTGATTGCCCCCCCCCCGAAGTTCTTGGCTTAGGATTTTTTAGGGCTGCTTTTGGTTTTACTCTTGCTGAGGTTTTAATTACTTTAGCAATCATTGGTGTGGTTGCGGTTATTACTATGCCAAATTTAATTCAACATCACAAAAAACAAGAAACTTCTGCAAGACTTAAAAAATTCTACAGTATGATGAGTCAAGCCATACTTATGTCAGAAATTGAAAATGGGCCAGTAAATAATTGGGAAAGAAAAGCTTTTTTAACAGATGAAGAAGGCGGCTACAATTACGAGGCAAATGGAGAAATAGCAAAAACTTTCTTTTTAAAATATATTGCACCATTCATTAAATATACAAATATTGACGATGCAAAAGCTTTAGTTGATGAAGAAGGCAATAAATCAGGAAAACACCCGATTGTATATCTTCCTGACAGTTCTTATTTTTATATTATGAACAGTTCTGCCTGCATGGACCTTATTTATGATACAAATGGAAACAATAAACCTAATAAACCCGGCAAAGACATATACAGTTTTTTACTTTGTAAAAACATTGCAAAGAGCGGCGAATACTATTGCCCTGGGGAAAATCAGTCATTCTGTGCGTTTTTTAAAAACTTAAACTTAGACAAATCAAGAGCAAAACGACTGTCAGATTGTAAAATAAATGCAGGAACCTGCAGCGGCTTATTACAAATGGACGGTTGGGAATTCAAAGAAGATTATCCGTATAAACTATAACAAAAAAGAGGCGAAAGCCTCTTTTTTGTTAAGCTTCTTGTTTTGCTTCTTTCTGCTGATTAATAAGGTTTTGAAGTTTTTCTTTAATTTCGTCGCCTTTTTTCTGCATATCAGAAACAACATCATCTGCTTTCGATTGAATTTCTTTAACAGTTTCATCTGCTCTTTTCAAAGCATCTTTAGCGCTGTCTGCAATCATTGCACGTGTTTCTTCACCTGATTTTGGTGCAAGAAGAATACCTGCTACGGCACCAATTGCACCGCCTACTATAAAACCTGCTAAAAATTTAGTTGCTGACATAATTATTACTCCTTTTCTCGTCTATATTTTAACAATTTACGTAATGCTATTCATTACCAAAAACGGCTATTTTTTAAACATATTGTATGCTGTTGAAAAACCTTTGAATAATCCGCCCAACAAAGTGCCCGACAGAAGTTTGGTTTTGTCTACAAAACCGGAAATTGCCGATTTGAAATCACCTACGCCTTTATCCGTATTTTTTACAATTTCGTTTATTGAACTTAATGTTTGATTTAATTCATTTAAAGTCGGTTTCAATTCTTCATTAACAATAATTGAAGTTTGGTTTAAGTTTTTAGCCAAAACCGAAAGGTCAATCAATAGTTTAACCAAAAATCCGGCAACAACAATCAATACAACACCTGTTGCCCATACTAAAAAGGTTAAACCCTGATTTAACGCTATTTGTGACATCTCCATATTTTTTACCCTCTATAACGACATTGGTTCTTATTTAGTAACTGTAATCATCCATTTCTTCAAGCTCTTTTGCTTTTAGAAGTTTCTTTGATTTTATCATATTATTAAATTTTCTCAATTGTCTTTCTAACTTATATTTCATCAAATCAACATTTTCAAGAGCCTGTTTTTTAGCTTCTTTAATAGCAGGAGAATGTTTTTCGTACAATTCACAAGCTGCTTCTTTAATTTCGCGTCTTGACTCTTCACCCGGTTTCGGGGCATACAAAACACCTGCAATAAGTCCGCCGACAACACCTGCAAGCAAGCCCATGCCAAACATTAATGATTTGTTTTTGCTCATTTTTTTACCCTTTCTTATAAATTTTGAATTATTTTATTTATCTTGGTCAGGCACTCACTTTCGATGACTCCCGTTTTAACCAATAGTACAAATTTATTCTAACATATTTTTTGCAAGATTACAAGTTAAACGGTCAATTCCATTGCCAAATCACGTATTACGCTTATCATCTTATAAATTTTGGATGCCTTCTTTGCTCTGATTTTAAATATAAATAACAATGAATATATCGCCAACATAATAACCGTTTTGGATATAAACTGCTCCTGCTTTTTGCGGATAAATGTAAAAACACCGCCAAACGATTCATTGAATGCTGTAATTTTACATCTTATATATTGCAAATAAGTTTGTGCGAGCGGTTTAAAAGTAACGACACAAGCGTTTACATGCTGCACTTTTTTATCCGCTTTCATTATCCATAGGATTAAATTTAAAGCGATTATTAATTCTGCTATAAAAATTATTGCGATAAATATATACATTTTACTCTTTTTATACTAATATATAATAGAGATTAGGGGAATACGTCTAAAGGACTATTTATAATGGACAGAATAAGATTTTATATATCATTAATTATTGCAAGAGCTGCTTATATTGCGATAAAATTACGCAACAAATCTTCGGGAACTTCATTTGTCGGCATGATGACTTTGAAAATTTGTCCTGATTTTTTAAAACATTGCCAAAAATATATAAAAAATAAAATTGCCACAGTTACGGGTACAAACGGCAAGTCTACAACTTCAGGACTTATGGCACACTTGCTTGAAACAGCTAATCAAAAAGTTATCCATAATCTTGAAGGCGCAAACATGCTTACCGGAGTTGCTAATGTGTTTGCGTTAAATATCAGACCTTACAAAAAATATGATTACGCAGTGATAGAGTCTGATGAAGCTTATTTGACTAAATTATATGACTGTATGAAATCCGATTACCTGGTTGTGACAAACCTTTTCCGCGACCAACTTGACAGATACGGAGAACTTAATACTACTGCTGAATTTATCAAAAATGCAATTGACAAAAATCCTGATTTAAAACTTGTTCTAAACGCAGATGACCCAATTGTTGCAACTTTTGACAGAACAAAATATGCTGTATACTATGGTTTTGAAAATGTTGAATACGACTGTTCGTACGAACATAAATCAAATGCCCCCTCAGAAGTTTTCAACTGTATGTGCGGACATCCTCTTGAATATTCTAAACAGTTTTTCGCACAGCAGGGACATTATTACTGTTCAAAATGCGGATACAAACGCCACAAATGCGACTACCCTGCAGAGGTAAAAGTCTATAACGACTATTCAATTATTAATGTTAAAAGCCACGGAATTGAGTTTGAATTTAAAGTAAATCTAGCAGGGCTTTATAATGCATACAACGCACTTGCTGCAATTGCTTTTGCATTTGAAATAGGATTAAATCAAGCAGAAATTCAAAAAGCCTTAGACACATATCACGCAATCTTTGGCAGAACGGAAAAACGAACAATTAACGGAAATCCTGCAGTAATTCAGCTTATTAAAAATCCTACAGGCGCAAGCGAAGTCTTAAAAACAGTGGATTTAAAATCAAATATAGTTATAGCAATTAACGACAATTACGCTGACGGGCGAGACGTGAGCTGGCTATGGGACAGCGATTTTGAACAGTTAAAAAATGCCGAAAAACTTATAATAACATCAGGAATTCGCGCAAACGATATGGCGTCGCGTTTAAAATATGCAGGAATTCCGCAAGAAAAAATCATAATAGAACCAAACATAAAAAAAGCAATAGACAAAGCAACAAAAGACGGCAAGACAACAATTTTACCATCTTATACAGCTTTGTTATCAATAAAGAAATAGGAGAGAAAAATGCTACTTGGAGTAAATATAGATCACATAGCAACACTTAGAAACGCAAGAGGCGGGATTGAACCAAGCGTTATTAAAGGTGCTGAATTAGCGGAACAAAACGGTGCAACTTCAATTACAACACACTTAAGAGAAGACAGACGTCATATTAAAGATGAAGACGTTTATACATTAACTCAAACTCTGAAAACACGTTTAAATCTTGAAATGGCAATGGCTGATGATATTCAAAAAATTGCGTTGGAAATAAAACCGCATTCAATTTGCCTTGTTCCGGAAAAACGTCAGGAAGTTACAACAGAAGGAGGTCTTGATGTTGCGGGGCAGTTGGACAAAGTAACCGAATTTATAAAACCGCTTTTAGATGCGGGAATTATTGTAAGTTTGTTTATTGACCCTGATGAAGAACAGGTAAAAGCGGCTGCAAAAACAGGAGCACAGTTTATTGAAATGCACACAGGCACTTATTCTGAATGTTTTGGGTATGAGGAAGAAGAAGCGGAGTTTCAAAAGCTTAAAAAATCAGCAGAACTCGCTCAAAGCTTAGGTTTAAAAGTTAATGCGGGCCACGGTTTGAATTACGAAAATGTACACAGAATGCACGAAATTGACGGGCTATATGAGTTAAACATCGGACACAGTATAATTTCCCGTGCAGTATTTACAGGGCTTGCAGAAGCAGTTAAAAAAATGGCAGAACTTATAAAGTAGGGATAAAAAATGAAAACAGAACAAGAAATAATTGAAGAAATGGCACAGGTTGTCGAACAAATGAAACTGGATGACCTTGAAGACGACCCGTCACTTGCTGAAGAAATGTTTGACTGCGATTGCTGCGGCGAAAATAAATGCCTTGCAGGTTCAATAGAATATGAAGGCTACAGACTCTGCAATGATTGCGTTCTTCTTGCAGAAACAGGTTTTGCATTAGGTAAAATCAAATCTGTAACTGAACTTATAGAAGCTATTGAAGACAAGCACCTTGAACAGCTTGCTCAGTTTATTAAAGAAGAAGAAAAAAGAAACAATAATTAATTCTATCGGGTTACATTTCTTCACATATAGTTATAAAGAATTAGTTCTCGGGTATATTAATAATATAACGAGAGCAACATATATAATTCATAAGCTTGGCGGATTAATCAATCCGCCATTTTCGTTTTTTATCCTTTCCGCCGACACTGGTCAAATTTTTTATATCTTGGTCAGTCACTTCGCTTTTTCATAATTTTAAGTTATGTCAAAATTTTATCAAACGCTCGTTCCCGTTTTTTATCCTTTCCGTAGATTTTATGCTAATATAAAGTTATGGATAAAAAGATTTCAGACAAAGTTATTAACAGATTAACTCTTTATCATTGTATTTTGACGGATTTTATCGACAAAAACATTGAATATATTTCAAGCAAACAAATTGCTGAATTGCTTCATATTGATGATTCGCAGGTTAGAAAAGATATAAATCTCCTGAATAATTCTGGCAAATCACGTATCGGATACATTGTTAAAGAACTGAAAATCTCTATCGAAAAAACTTTAGGTTTTAAAAAAACTAAAAAAGCACTAATTATCGGAGCAGGAAATCTAGGTACAGCAATTGCAAATTACGGAAACTTCACAGATTACGGACTCCAAATACTCTCAATTTTTGACAACGACAAGAATAAAATCGGCAGAACTATTAACGGTATGGAAATTCAGGATATATATGAACTACCAACATCAGCCTTAAAAGAAGAAATTGACATTGCAATTTTGACCGTTCCCGCTAAGTATGCTCAATCAACGGCAGATTTTCTTGTGAACGCTCATATCAAATATATTTGGAATTTCACACCTACAGTACTTTCCGTACCAAATAATGTACAGGTTTGGAACGAAAATTTAATGGGAAACTTCCTGCAATTCACTTATAACATCTGATTTATTAATCTCATATAAATAACGAAGCCCTTCAAGTGTTAATGTAGGATTAATAAAATCAAACGGACGTTTTAAATAGTTTGCAATCAAACCGGAATATCCGCCCGTAGCTATTAATAAAGATTTTTTACCAAGCTCTTTTTCGCACTGTTCAACAAGTCCGTCTATCATGCAGGCTGTACCTCTGATAACTCCCGATAAAATAGCGTCGTTAGTATTATGTCCGATTGCCGAATTTGAAATAGTAACATCAGTTCTTGGCAGCTTAGATGTAAATTTATTCAAAGCTTTCATCTGCGACATAATGCCCAAAGATATAACGCCGCCGATAAATTCGCCTTTTTCATTTACAATATCAAACGTCGTTGCGGTTCCGAAATCAACAACAATTACCGGATGATTGTACAAAACATATGCGCCTGCGGCATTTGCAATCCTGTCTGCACCTGCTTCTTCCGGATTATCAAGTTTGATTTTTATACCTGTATTAATTTTGGTTGAAAGAACTATTGCGTTAACTTTAAATACATTATCAACAGCAGCTTTTAATTTTTTAGTCAATTCCTCAACTACCGAAGATATAATGCATCCGTCAACTTTAAAATCTTTAAATAAAGATTTTAAAAGCACTTCGTATTCTTCTAATGACAAATCTTTATCTGAAGCCAGACGGAATTCTTCAACCAGAGCTTCATTTTCAAAAATCCCTAATGTAATACTTGTATTTCCAATATCTGCTGTTAATAACATAATAGACTAATCCTTCAATAAGGATTAGTCTATATTAAACAAAAACTTTTTGCAAAAAACTATGCATTTTCTGCTGCGGGGCCAAATCCCATAATATTATTTGCAGGTGGAGAAACATATCCTGTTGCTCCGTTATAAGCTGCTGCAATCTGTTCATCAAACTTTGTTTTTTTCTGTTGATTATTATCGGCTAAAAAAGCACCCTGAGTTTTAGCACCTGCTTTTGGTTTAATAGGATTAAATTCAATTGCCATAATTATACTCCTCAAATATATACATATCTCTTATATATATATAAAGAATATAATTTCCACAAAATTGCCTAAAAATTTTAGACTTGTAACAAAACTTAATAAATTTATAAATAAGTCACGCAAAAACATCAAGGTTTAATAGGTCATTGCCGCCCAAGGGTTAAAAAATATTTTTTTCTAATGCAATTGCTGTTTTAGTTTTTGCAAGCCCGCCTTGAGAACTTTCTTTCAATAACGGAGACATCAATTGTCCTGTCTGTTCCATTGCGTCAACAACTTCGTCAATAGGAATTTTTGAAATTATATCTGCCATAGCAAGCTCTGATGCGGTAACAGCATGAATTGCAAGAAAAGGATTTCTTTTAACGCATGGTATTTCAACAAGCCCGCAGACAGGGTCACAGGTTAAGCCTAAAATATTTTTAAGTGCAAGCGCGACCGCATTAATTATCTGTTTAACCGTTCCTCCGCGCATTTGGGTTAATGCTGATGTCGCCATAGCCGAAGCAACACCGCACTCTGCCTGACAGCCACCAACTGCACCTGCTAAAGCCATTTTATTTGCCACAAGTCTGCCGACTTCACCCGCGGTAATAAGTGCATTTATCTGGTCACATTCTTTTATATTATTATCCTCAGCATAAGCAATCAAAACAGCCGGAACAATTCCGCAAGAGCCTGCGGTCGGACATGCAACAATTGTACCCATTCTTAAATTCTGCTCGCTTGTTGCAAGCGCATATTTCATAATTTTTCGGGGTGTTTCGCCTAAAATATTGTTCACTTTTGACTTTTGAAGTTTGTCGCAATCATCCCCACTCATTCCGCTCGGAGATGGCTCTGTACAGTTTAAGCCTGTTTTTATAGCTTCTTTCATAGCATCTAAACTTTTTTTAGCCTGCAATCTTACCTGATATTCGCTGTATTCACCTTGTGAAGCTTCATAATCAAGTGCAACTTCATAAATACTTTTACTTTTTTCTTTGCAAGTATAATATAATTGTCTGAATGTAGTTATATTCATTACAACTTCCTAATATATCTGACTATGTACATATCTTTCAAATCACTTACTGCATTAAGGCAATTTTTAGTCAAATCACCATCAATACAAATACACATAGAAGCGTCTTTTCCCTTACCGCTTCTGTCACAGTGAAGAGAGGCAATATTTACGTTATCTTCCTGTATCATGCCTGTAACTTTTGAAATCACTCCGGGCTTATCATCATAAACAAGCAAAATTGTATTATATTTTCCATTCAAATTTACGGAAAAGTTGTTTATATTAGTCAAAAGTATTTCGCCGGCTCCGACAGAATCACCTGAGACAGAGATATTCAAACCGCCTTCAAAAATAAAATCGACAGCATTCGGGTGTCTGTTAAAATCCTGCAAGAATTCAAAATGATAATCTATTTCTTGTGCCTCTGGAGTTTCAAAAACATATTTAATTCTTTCATCGTCTACAGAAAACCCCAAAACACCTGCAAGCAAACCTTTATCCGTCCCATGCCCTTTACCAGTCAGTGCATACGAATTATAAAGTTTAAATGTAACCTTATCCGGCTTTGCATTATAAACATTTCTTGCAAGAAGTCCTAATCTGACGGCACCTGCGGTATGAGAACTCGAAGGCCCTGCCATTACGGGTGAAATAATATCTATAATTGATGATTGACGCATAAATATTCCTTATTATTTACAATTATATCATCTTATAATCTATTGTAAATAATTTGTAAATTTATGGCAAAAATCGAACTTTCCATGTTTTTATATATATGTAGGAAAGTGTAGGTGTTTATATGTTTAGTCCTGAATTTATGAAATATTTAATCAATTATCAAAAATCCGAATTTACTCCTCAGAATACAAAAAAAGAAATCAAATTTAAGAATAACAAATCAGGCAGACTTGCCGAAATTTTAGCTGTCGTTAATAAATAATGTAAAAATAACACTTTTTCAAAAGTATAAAATTTTATATGGCAAAAAATTTAACAAAAAGGGAACTCTTAACCTGTTTACCCGTCTTTAAAAGTGTAACTCTATCCTTCGGTAGTAAGTTCTTCCCAAATGCTGGGTACAACAATCAGTGCTGTGTAAACGATAAAACCGAAAAGGATTAAGTTGATAGCATCCATGATTTAACACTCCTATCTGCGGTATACTCTCCGCATATAATTATTATTCCCATGCCGGAATAAAATGTAACATATTTTAATAAAAATTTTTATTATAATAGAAGCGAGGACTTTATGAAAAAGAAATTAGAAAAATTATTTTATAATCTTTGCTGTTCACAATGCAGAAACGGATTTGATGAAAATTCAATAACTGTCAAAAGAGAAGAAGAAGGTTTAACCGTAATAAATTTATCCTGCAAACATTGCGGAAAAAACTTCGGTGTCGCATTTTTAGGCTTCTCGGATATTGACGTAAAAGACTATGAACCGTTAGAAGTTCAGGAAGGTCCTGACCCTATTTCTTACGACGATGTTATTGACGCACACAGATTTATAAAAAACTTAGATAATGATTGGAATAAGTATTTGCCACAATAAACTACAAAAAAAAGGCTCTCTTTTGAGAGCCTTTTCTTTTTTTTAACATTAATGTAAAAATCTTATATATACATAAACCGAGCTTATTGCAAGTGATATAACCATTGTCATAAACCCGTATTTTAAGAATTTCATAAATGCAATCGGATGTCCTTCGTGAGCAGAAGTTTCAGAAACAATTACGTTAGCCGCAGCACCGATAATTGTCATGTTTCCGCCAAGACAAGCACCCAGTGACAAACACCACCACAACGGGAATGTGTAATCATGTCCCATTGATTTTTGGATTTCCAATAACATCGGAGTCATTGTTGCGGTATAAGGAATATTGTCAATAATACCTGAAATAAATCCTGATGCCCACAAAATAATCATAGCCGCAGCCTGCTGAGAACCGTGAGTAACATCTAAAATCCATTTAGCCATTATAGCAATACCGCCGGAAGCTTCCAAACCGCCAATAATTACAAACAAACCGATAAAGAAGAAAATTGTATTCCATTCAACATCGCACAAAATATCTTTCGGTTTTTCAAATAACAGCAAGAAACTTGCGCCAAGCATTGCAGTTACACAGGTTTCAATGTGAGTAACATCATGCAGTACAAATCCCAAAATAACCAAGCCCAAAACAATTGCGCTTCTAATCATCAAAGGATAGTCAGTAATTGTTTTTGAGTTATCAAGGTTTGCAACAGCCGCCATTTTTTCAGGGTCAGAAACAAGCTGTTTTCTGAATAAAAACATCATAAGTAACACAATTACAATTAAAATTACTGCTACAACACCTGAAAGTTCTTTTAAGAAATCCATAAACGACAAACCTGCAGCACTGCCGATAATAATATTCGGCGGGTCACCGATTAATGTTGCAGTACCACCGATATTTGATGATACGATTTCCGTAATCAAAAACGGCAACGGATTAATATCCAATTGTTTTGCAATAAAGAACGTAACAGGCATAATAAGAATTACAGTTGTTACGTTATCCAAAAACGCAGAAGTTACAGCAGTAAAAATACCCAATGTAACAAGAACGGCTTTCGGATGCCCCTTTGTTAATCTTAAAAGTTCATTTGCAATCCAGTTAAACATGCCGCTTCTGGTTGCAATGCTGACAATAATCATCATTGATACAAGCAAGAAAATTACGTTGAAATCAACGAAGTTAATAAAATAATGTGCATCAAGCGCGCCGTCAACAAGTTTTGTCTGGCTTACAAGCCCTAGCAAAATTGTAATTGCAGCACCTATTAATGCAATCGTTACCTTTGGAATTTTTTCCAGGGCAATGAATACGTAGGCGATTAATAAAATTGCAGCGGAAACACCGACTGCGTTCGCCTGAACGAGTGAATTTAAGTGTTCAATCATATTTCCCTCTCTCCTTATTGTGTTAAAAGTATACGCATGTATTATAACACAAACAATTTAAGACAGTAGAATTACACCAGCTCCAAATTTGAGGTACAGAATGATGAAGCAAAATTTTTAATATCATCAGAGGCAACATGACATTTCATTTTGCCTGCAGGATACTTTTGAAAATGATAAGCTGAAGAAAGTACAATAAATTTCATTGCATCAAAAACATTAAGCTCTGATAAGTCTACAATAATTTCTGAGCAATCCTGTTTTTCCACATAACTTTTAAATTTTTCGGCAATATTTGATGAATTATCAAATTTAAAACTGTTTTTCATATCAAATTATTCGCGGGTAATTTACAAAAATTAAATATTTCAAGTTAATATAGTATTTTTGTATGATATTTATTATATAATTGATTTGGGGAGAAAGATATGGAAACTATGACAAAATCAAGAATTAATGAATTAGCAAAAGAAGTTTTAGATATAGAAGCAAATTCAATCCTGCGTTTGAAAAACAGCATAGGAGAAGAGTTTGAAAAAGCAGTAGATATTATGTACAACTGCAAAGGCAGAGTAATTATTACAGGCATGGGGAAATCCGGTCATATCGGCAGGAAAATTGCTGCAACATTGACTTCGACAGGAACTCCGTCTTACTTTTTGCACCCTGCAGAAAGCACACACGGCGACTCGGGTATTATTACCAGAAACGATGTTGTAATAGCAATTTCTAACAGCGGCGAAACTCAAGAACTTTTAAACCTTTTACCTTTGATTAAAAGATTTGGCGTAACAATGATTGGCATGACTGGAAAGCCGGATTCGACACTTGCACATTCATCAGATGTTGCACTTGATATATCTGTAGAAAAAGAAGCATGCCCTTTAAATAAAGCTCCAACTGCAAGCACAACCGCAACACTTGCAATGGGTGATGCTCTTGCGGTATGTCTGCTTGAAAAACGAGGATTTACTAAAGAAGATTTCTTAATTTTCCACCCGTCAGGAGCATTGGGCAAAGGCTTTACATACAAAGTTGCAGATTTAATGCTTACTGATACTGACAAATTACCGATTGCAAAAGAAGATAATTCATTTGCAGAAGTTATTGAACTAATCTCTGAAAAGAAACTCGGTATGGCCATGATTGTAAACAACGAAGGCGTATTAACAGGCGTACTGACAGACGGCGATATCAGAAGAACTTTGATTAAATATCAGAATATCAGACCGCTTGTTGCAAAAGATGTTATGTCTGCAAATCCGAAACATATTTCATCAAAAGACTACGGTGCAAGCGCATTGAACCTTATGGAAAAATTCTCGATTACCGCTCTTGCTGTTGTTGATGATAACAACAAACCTGTCGGTGTAATCCATATTCACGATTTGTTAAAAGCAGGAGTTGCATAAATGAGTATTAAACTTGCTGCATTTGACGTTGACGGAGTTTTGACAGACGGAAGTCTTACATTCGATAAAGACGGAAATGAACTTAAAACATTTAATGCAAAAGACGGACAGGGAATTGTTAATCTTCACAAATCAGGAATTTTAACAGCAATAATTACTGCAAGAGTAAGCGGTGCCGTTGAATACCGCGCTAAAAACCTGAATATTACAGAACTTCATCAAGGTTCAAAAAATAAAATCGAAACACTTCAAACCATTATGCAAAAATACGGAATATCTTTCGAGGAAATTGCATATATGGGTGATGATTTACCTGATATTTGTATACTTGAAAAAGTCGGATTGAAAGGCTGTCCATTTGACGCTGTAGATGAAGTTAAAGCTGTCGCAAATTTTGTTTCTTCAAAAAACGGAGGACGCGGGGCTGTCAGAGAATTTTGCGATTATATTTTAAAGGAGAATAAATAATATGTTTGAAATCAAAACTCAAGCTTTTTTTGCGGCCGCACATCATTTATTGAACTACGACGGCGAATGCGAAAATCAACATGGACACAACTGGATGGTAGAAGTTTTTGTTAAAGGCGACACGCTTGATAAAAGCAATATTTTAATTGACTATAAAGTATTAAAAAAAGAATTGAAAGCGGTTTTGGATTTGCTTGACCATAAAGACATTAACGAACTTCCAGAATTTAAAGATGAAAGTCCGTCAAGCGAAATGATAGCTTGCTTTATTTATAACAAATTAAAAGAAAGAGTAGTTCTGTTAAGCAAAGTAACCGTTTGGGAAACTCAAACATCTTGCTGCAGCTATTATGAAGAAGCGTAGACACCCGCATTGGGTTTGAAACAAATTTTATCAGTTATGAAAGGGAGATATGAGCTTTATACAAGCAATATTAATGGGGATAGTACAAGGGTTAAGTGAATTTTTGCCGATATCAAGTTCGGCACACCTTGTGTTTACATCAAATTTTTACAAAGTTATCA
This sequence comes from Candidatus Gastranaerophilales bacterium, assembly GCA_910588555.1. GTDB lineage: Bacteria > Cyanobacteriota > Vampirovibrionia > Gastranaerophilales > Gastranaerophilaceae > Stercorousia. The sequence continues at coordinate 20,429 of CAJUPC010000019.1, read as the reverse complement.
AAGGAATTGAAATCGTACAGACATCAAATGAAGAAGTTTTCTTTGATATAATGGTGCATTTGGGGACCTTAATTGCTGTTTTAATATTTTTCAGAAAAGATATTGCAAATATCTTAAAAGCTATGTGGAATGCGATAAAAACAAAGGATTGGTCTGATAAAGAAGCAAAATTGGGCTTGTTTATTATGCTAGGTACTGTTATTACTGTTTTTTTAGCACTGCCGATTAATGAAGTTGCTGAAAAACTTGTTTACTCGCCAGCAATTGTTGGAATTTTGCTTTTCATAACAGGTTTTGCACTTTTATACAGCGAATATAAATCAAAAAAAATCGAAGAAAAAAAATGCGAAGTTGATTTAAAAACATCAATATTTATGGGTATTGCACAGGGCTTAGCCGCATTACCGGGTTTTTCACGCTCCGGCTGGACTATTGCAACAGGATTATTTTTCGGCTTGGATAGAGTTACTGCGGCAAGATATTCTTTCTTGTTAAGCATTCCAATTATTTTAGGCGCTTCAATGGTCTATCCTTTAATAAAAATTGATGTACATGAAGCAGTTCAATATAATTGGACCGCAATAATTGCGGGAACAATAGTTTCAGCAGTTGTAGGATATTTATGCATAAAATATTTCATGAAATTTATATCTAAATTCTCGCTTGCGATATTTGCTTATTACTGCATAATTGCAGGTATCGGAACGGCTGTATTTTTCAGCATTTACGGCTAAAAACTTTTGTTACAAATTGTTTACATAGTAACAAAAAAATTTATTCACGGGTCTTATATGTGTGTGGAGTTAAAATGATATTACCGGTAAAAAATGACAATATAATAAATTTTCGTGCCGAAGTTCCTGACAAAAAGGAACTGAAATATAATCACGACACTCTTTTAAACAACAATCTTTTAACGCGCACACTTATTGGTATGGATAAATTTACCAATGCTATTACCGTTTATCCTGCAAAAGGCTTGAAGGGTAGCAAAAACGCCAACTTTTACGAATTTTTGACTATGGGAACTGTTCCGTATCTTGTCGGAAGTGCCATGCTTATGACTGTATTTAACGGTACAAGCAAATTTTATGCTCCTTTCCAAAAATTAATGGCTCGTAAAAACGGAAATAAACTTGCTATGGGCGTACTTTTCTACGGTTTAATGAAGAATATTTCAAAATCATTTATTAATACTCCGATAAAAGCTCTTACAGGCATTGACACCGAAAGACCTTATGCCAAAGTTATATACGAACTTCCAGACCATAAAGACGACACCGATATCACAAGTATTGAATACCACAAAGTGTTTGAAAGCGTTGAGTTTCCACGCTGGGATTTGCTTTACGGGGATGAAGCTAAAGGTGAAAAAAGAAATTACAGATATGACAAAATTGCTAAAAAACTCGGCATGGGCGAAAATTTGAATGACTCTGACCAGGAAGTTAAACCGAGAATTAAAGAAATTGTTGTAAAATCAAACCTTGCAAAAAACATTTCATCATACCTTTGGGCGGCGTCAGGCGTAGCTCTTGCAGTACAAAAACCATGGGAAAACTTTTTTGAAGTCATGACTTTCAAATTTTGGAAAGGTAAAGAGTTTACAAAAACAATTACGTCTTTTGGTAAAAATTTTGTAAAAAGTGCAAAAGCGTTATATAACGGCGAAGGTAAAGGTTTACAAAAACATGCCGGTAAAATCCTTTTAGGTGCTGCTGCTTTTTCAACAATATTCGGTGTAATTAATTCTGTTTCAAGTTCTCATAAACCGTCTGAAAAGACTGCTTCAGATGTAATAGATAAGAATAACAGGTACGAGGTGAATTAGCATGGGAATAAATCTTGTACAAAGTTATATAAATTCGCATACACAACAAAAAAAACAGCCTGCACAAACTCCTCAGACTGTTCAAAAACCTGCTCCGCATTTTGATATTCAAAGCCAGCTTGATAACCGTGTTTTCATAAAACCGCTAAAAGCAAAAGGCAGATTGCTGAATGGTAATATTTTCAATGCTCCTGCTATCATGCTTAAAGACACTTTGTATGATATAAAAGCTTTAAAACATGCATTAAAAGGTGACGCAAACGACCATGAACTCGGAAAACTTAATGACGTTGGATTAAAAATAGGCGGTCTTGGCATTGCTGGATATTTATTTACGAAACGTCCGACTTCAATGACCAAAGGAATGGAATTTGTAGGACTCGGTTCTTTCTTGGCTTCTATGGCAATATGGCCAAAACTTGCAATTCAACTTCCCGCATATCTTATTCACGGGGTAAATGTTCAAAAAGAATATGAAGACAGTTTTGGCAGAAAAAAACCGTTCTATCAAGACCCGCAATTTATCCCATGGGATTTGTATACAGAAGAAGAAATTTACAAAATAGGTGACAGACTTGGTGTCGACAAAAATATTCAAAACCGTCGGGAATTAATTCAGGAAAAAATGAAAAAAATTGCGGTGCAGAACAATACTTTATGGATGTTGACAGCTGGCTTTGCAACACCTGTAATGAGTGCATTGATTTGTAACAAAACAGAACCATGGCTTACTAAATATTTTAATGAACGCCAGAATAAAAAAGCGGATTATATACTCAATAACATTGATAAATATTCTAAAAAATATCAGAATAACAGTATTAAAAATAATATAGATAAAATTATCGCACTTCAAAAAGACAAACCTGTAACTCCCGAATTGGTAGAAACAATCACTGACACCTTATCAGAAGGCATTGATTTGGTTACAAAGGAAAGTTTAAGAGCTGATGTAAGAAATCTGTTTGAAAACAAAACTTTTAATATTACACAAAATACAGCACAAACAATAGCTGATAATTTTAAAGAACTCTTCTCAAATAGAGGCTTTAGTGAAGAATTTATCAGTACTGTTGTTCCTGAACAGTCAGATATTACAAGATTTTTTAACAGTAAAAATCTTTTGAACCAAAACATTGAAAAAGCTGATTTTGCAGGAATTGTTAAAGATTTAACTTTATCAATTATGAAAAAAGTTCAAAGGTTTAACGAAACAGCTCCTGAAAATTTACGTGAAGACGCAAGTTATGTAAGAGATTTAATTCTAAACAACAGTAAGAAAAATCATCCTATATTAAGCGCCTTAAACAATTCTCAGTCACGCACATTTGACACTACTCTGCAGGCTAAATTAAGAAATATTGCCAATATACTTGACGGCTTTAAGGCTCGTAACTATGTATTGGATGAATATGCTATTATAAAAACCGGTTCAGCACCTGAAACTGTAACTGCAAATTACTGGAATGCAGCTAAAAAAGAAATGCTAAAACTTTTCGGCTTTACATCAAAAGATATTGAAAAAGCAAGAATTGACAGAAGCGTACTCGATACAATGCTTAGAGATAAGATTGAAAAAATCGTGTCAAATAAATCTTCTTATGAAAAAGTCCTTGACGCATTAACTAAACTAATTTCCGAACTTCATAATGACATAAAACCTTCTGATATGGCGGCAATATATGGAGGTAACGAAAATTCTGCTTATGAAAAAATGGTTGATACAGTATTTGACAATTATTCAACATCTCTGTCAGATGCAGGCTTCACAAATGTTTCAAAAGCATTAACTGGCGCACACCCAGGCGATAATGTCGGTACATATAAAAATATTCAAAAAGCATTTGTATCCGAAAAACTTCTCGGAATTGAAAGTTCATTACACAGAATGGTTAATAACCTTATTTATTACCGTCAAATTGCAGCTGATGCAAACAGTATTCCTGCATTAAGAGCTCACTCGAGAGAAGCAAAAGAAGAACTTATCGAACTTTGTAAGATTATAACATTGCAGGGACATTCATCTGATTATGCGACAAAATTCTATCAAAAGAGAAATCCACACCCCGCAGAAGATTACGGCAAAGTAGAAGTTGCTGACGGAAAAGTTAAAAATAAATACTTCGGCAAATCCGCAGAAATGGCAGATATTCCTGTTGATAAAAACTTCTACAATGACGCAATGAGATTGATGTATGAAACTGACATTGACAAAGATACAATGCAGATTTTAGAAAAAAATCTTATGAAAGACAAAATTATTCGATACAGAACATTAATGCTTGAAAAAATCGGCGGTGAATATTACTTCCCAAAACCGCGCCATTTAATCCGCTCAAGAAATAACACTCCGTCTGACATTAAGTTCTTATTGACAGGTATGGCAACAAACGATTATTTCTTTAACGCTATCCAAGAATCTTTCAACTCAAACAAATGGCTGAAAACATTTGCAGGCTTTGGTGCAGGACTTTTGGGCGTAACAGTTTTGGCTCAATTCTTCTTCGGCAAGATGAAAAATCCCGAAAAGGCAGGTAAATAATGATTAATACAACAAACTTACTAGCTTTAAAAACACAAATAATAAATAAACCTGCAGAAGTTACAGCTCCTGTTTCACAAACCAAATCGGAAACTCAGACAAAGTCAGGTTTATTAAGCACATATTTAAACAATCTTGCCTTAATAAACACTCCTGCTGTTACAAAACCGGAAACTATACAGTCATTTAACTATCACAACAATTTAAAAACATTATTCAACAATAATGAAGCAAAAATTCTTGCGATTATTCCAAGAACATTCAATGCAAAAGACTTGAACGGAAACGAATATATTGACGGAAACGAACAGCACGGAACATTTTTAAATGCAATAGAAAGACTTGATGAAGTAAAAAATCAAGGTTTTAACACACTTCATATTCTCCCTATTCACCCGACTGGAAAATTAAAAGCTATGGGAACTGCAGGTTCTTTATATTCACCCAAAGATATGCTTGCAATCGACCCAAACCTTATCGACCCTAATGACCCGAGAAGCGATAAAGAACAGTTCAAAGCATTTATTGACGAATGCCACAAGCGTGGAATTAAAGTAATGCTTGATATGCCTAGCTGTGCTTCTTATGATATGTTCCTTGAACATCCCGAGTGGATGGCTGTAGAACGCGACGGACTTGCAAAAACTCCTCAAGGCTGGAACGATATCAGAATGTTTCAACCGTGGGAAGACGAAGGTAAAAGAACTTTAAATCCAAAATTATTGGAACTACACAAACAATATGTTGATTTCTGTATTGATTTGGGCATTGACGGAATAAGAGCCGACGTTGCCAGAGCAAAACCAGTTGAATTCTGGGATATTATCATACCTTATTCTCACATGCGCGACCCTGAATTTGGCTGGCTCGGTGAAACTTACACTTATGAAGATGCGTCGCCTCAGGCAAATATGCCTTTTGACCGGCCTCAAGATTCTTTGCGTGCAGGCTTTGACAATATTTACGGACAATTCCACATATTCCACGAATGGCCGAATGCAACTACATTTATTGATTATGTAAAAGAACAGCTTGAAATGTCATACAAACTGCCTAAAGGAAAATCTTTGATAGGTTCGTTTGCAACCCACGATGATATTTCACCTATGTTCCACGGCGGAGCTGATTATTGCAACCTGACAATGGGATTGCAGGCAACATTACCTATGCTCAACCCGTATATCGTTGACGGTTACCAATCGGGAGATTATTATCTCTATCCGTATGAAGAAAAATACAATGAAGTTACACAAACCGAAAATCACCAAATGACGGTTCACCGCGGAAGATTGGATATCTTTAATTTTTCAAGAAAACCCGGCGGAAAAGAACCCGAAATCGGAAATTTCATGAAGAACTCATTTGAATTAAAAGATAAATATTCGGATGTTATAAACAAAGGTACATTCATTCCATTAGACAAAAAAGGCGACAAAAACGACCAGATAATAGCTTATGCAAGACATTTTAACGGCAAAACACTTCTTGTCGTTGCAAACAAAAATGTAAATCGTTCCGTTGCTTGCAAAATAAAAGTTCCGACACTGAAATCTAATCAGGAATTAAAAAATCTGCTGCCGTCTTACGGAACAAAAAGTGTACTTCAAACTCAAAATAACGAATTAAACGTAGAATTAGGCGCGGCAAGAGTTCACGTATTTGAAATAAATACGCCGAATATCGAAAAATATTGCCAAAACATCTACAAACAAAATTTATAGGCACATTAAATAAACAACAAGATGTAACTGTTTTTGTAACTGTTACATCTTCTTTTTTTGATTTTTCAAAATGTTTGAGTTAAAATATTCACGCGAGATATAAAATCTTTAGCCCCAAAAAGTTATAAGAGGATAAAAAAATGCTTCAAGAATTTATAAGTTCAAAAATACATAGAGCAACAGTTACAGATGCAAACTTAAATTATGTCGGCTCGATTACGATTGACGAAACATTGATGAAAGCATCAAAAATAAAAGAATGGCAAAAAGTAGACATATTAGATATAGATAACGGCGAAAGATTTCATACATACGTAATAAAAGGCGAACCCGACTCGGGCAAAATCTGTCTTAACGGTGCTGCGGCAAGAAAAGTTCAGCCCGGTGACAAAGTTATTATTATCGCGTATGGTCTCTATACCCCCGAAGAAATGGATAATTATAAACCTACAATAGTAATTGTAGACGAGAAAAATAAAATAACTTCATTATAATAGGTTGACAAAAACCTCTGACCAAGGTTTGTAAAACTTATACAAAATTGGCACACTTGACAAAAAACGAAATATAGTAAATAATGAGTAAATAGAAAGACGGAGGTATTTATATGTTAAGATTTAAAAATAGTGCTGTGATTGCCCCCCCCCCGAAGCTCTTGGTTTAGGATTTTTTAGGGCTTCTTTTGCGTTTACATTAGCGGAGCTTTTAATCACTTTAGCAATTATTGGTGTAGTTGCGGCGCTTACTATACCGTCATTGATACAAAGTTATCAAGAACAAATTACCGTATCAAAAATAAAAAAATTTTATTCGCTGATTAATCAATCGTATCAACTTGCTTCTATAGAAAACCCTCCACCACAGGCCATAACTTCAGGTTTAGCCACAGTAGAAGGTTCGACCAAATTATACGATTATTTTAAGCCATATTTAAAAATTATAAAAGACTGTGGTTTTGAAGCTGGCTGCTTCCCAAACAGTTTTTATAAAAATTTGAATGGAACAGACAGCGTAAATTTTATCACTCGAGCAAGTAAAAATTATATGGTAATTTTAAATGACGGTTCTGCAATATCATTTATGCTTGAAAGAATAGAATATGTTGATACTCCCATTACGCAATTAGGGATCATATACTATGATATAAACGGGCCAAAACCTCCCAATACATTTGGAAAAGATATATTTCAGGTACATATTACTCCAGAAGGCATAAAATTACCGGACTATATGAAGATGTCTCAAAAAATGGAAAGGTGCTATGAAACAGGCTACAGTTGTATGGGCTGGGTAATCAAATACGGTAACCTTGATTATTTACATTGTGATGATCTTGAATACGGAGGCAAAATATCTTGCAAATAATTAAAAGTCGGGTTATTAAACCCGACTTTTATCTGTAATTTGTAAACTGCAAAGGATAATCGTATTTGTCTTCATTAGAACGCAAAAGCTGAATTATCGCCTGCAAGTCGTCTTTATCTTTGCCCGAAACTCTCACCTGATCACCTTGAATTGAGGCTTGAACTTTCTTTTTTGACTCTTTTATATCAGCAACGATTTTTTTTGCAAGTTCTTGGCTCAAACCTTTTCGCAAATTATATACCTGTCTGACTTTGCCGCCAAGAGCATTTTCAACAGGCTGTGCGTCCAAAATCCTGATACTCAAATTTCTTTTAACAAGCTTTGTTTGAAGAATATCATAAATATTTCTCAACTTCATATCATCGCTTGATGTAATAGTAATAGCCTTGTCAGCTTCTAATTCAATTGTAGACCCCGAATCTTTCAAGTCAAAACGAGAACTTACATCACGTTTAACCTGATCAACAGCGTTTACAAGCTCCTGTTTATCAAATTCCGAAACCACATCAAAACTGCAATCTTTAGCCATTTTTCCTCCTGTGTTTATAAAACCCGCTCACCTCTTAATTATACATTAAAAAGCGCAATATGTAAAATATATTGCGCGGGGTTGTATATTTATTTCTTAAATTTAAAAATCTTTTTTAATCCGTCCCATTTATCCGAGAACCAATTTTTAACTTTTGGCATATTATTATTAAAACTATCTCTTGATTTGCCATACAAATTCTTAATGTTTTCTTTGCGTGCGCCAAACCATTTTTTAACACGCGGCATTATTGATTGTTTTGGACTCGATTTAAACAAATCTTTTACAGACTGCCATAAATTCCCATTTTTAATTCCTTTACGAATAAACGGTATAAATCCAGCCGCAAGTATTACCCCGAGAGTAACTACAGCTTTTTTAAATGTGCTTTTATCCTGCTTTTCTTTTTGCTTCATTATTTCAACTTTATCAGCATCCAACTGTCTTGGCATAGTAGAACCGCGAAGCATATTTGTATTGTAAGGATGAATAACATTTCCAAATGGAGCACTTAAAGGGCCCATAGCATAGTTTGCCAAATCCTGATGCATTATCGGTGTATCAAAATCATTACCAACCATAAGTATCTCCAATATTTAACCTAACCTTACATTTATATAAAGTTTTTCTGTGATTAAAAATTGACTTTTTTGTGAAGATTTGTAAAAAAGCTCCTTTAAAAAAGGAGCTTAATCACATATTTAATTTGTTAAATTGGTTATTTTGCGGCTTTTTGAGCTGCTTCAAAAACTACTGTGAAAGCTTCTGCATCTCTTACAGCCAAATCAGCAAGCATTTTTCTGTTTACAGTAATGTTAGCTTTTTTGCAAGCATTAACAAATTTAGAATAGCTCATACCGCGTTCTCTAACTGCAGCATTAATTCTAACAATCCATAAACGACGCATATTGCGTTTATTAGTTCTTCTATCTCTGTAAGCATATTTCAAAGCTTTCATAACAGCACAGTTAGCAACTTTGAAAATTCTGCTTCTAGCACCGATAAAGCCTTTAGCTAATTTTAATATTTTTTTATGTCTTTTGCGTAATACATTACCACGTTTTACTCTCATTTACTTGCCTCCTATCTTGCATACTTCTTGTAAGGTAACTCTTTAGATATCAATTTGAAATGTGAATCAGAAATTGATACTGTTTTGAAAATTCTGCGTTTTCTGGAAGCAGATTTGTGTTGAAGTAAGTGGCCTATGCCTGCTTGTCTTCTAACAATTTTACCTGTTGCAGTAACTTTGTAGCGTTTTGCAGCAGATTTGTGTGTCTTCATTTTTGGCATTTCGTCCTCTTTCTGTGCTATGCACGGTTAGTGTCCTTAGAAAGTTTTTGGCATACCAAAGCCATAAAACTTCTGCAAGAAAATTATAATACGCTAAATACCGTATTGCAAGCACAATGTTTAATTTTGTTAATTAAACGTCAAAGTAAGACCGGAATATACTTCTTTCATCTTAATATATTCGGAAAGAATAAGTTTTGTATTTAAATCACAACAATGACATGGATAAAAGTTTGTTATATTTTGTTTTTTCAAATAATTTCCAAGTTCTCTGATTTTATATTCACTCTTATTGCATAGAAAAACTCCACCGATAAATGAATCTATTTTATTTTCGCCCGTAACTTTTCGCGCATATTCTATAAGATTTTGAACTCCGACATGTGCACATCCCGTTATTATAACCAAACCTTTGGATGATTTATAAACAAGAGCTGTTTCATCATTGTAATTATAATCGGTGCTGTAATCTTTGGGTATTTCACCAACATAAAGTAATTTTGGGGAAATCCATTTAGGCTCACGAGAATATTCTATGTCAAAAATATCACATAAATTTGCAGGACTGTTTGGGAAACCTATATTTTCTGAATTGTCATTAAATTTAGCTTCAAAAACATCAGGATGTGCCATAATAGTTTTAACATTAAGACTAATACCGGCAATAAGCATTTTTCTGTATAAATCCTGCAATCTCATAAGACCGCCAGTATGATCTTTGTGACCGTGCGATAAAACAATTTCTGTTACATGGCTCAAATCAAGCCCCATTTTATATGCATTTTTAATAAACACATCGCTTGAACCGCAATCAAATAAAACTTTGTGGTATTCATTTTCTAAAAGAAAAGATAAACCAAACTCAGCCAGCAAATGGCTGCCTGTCTTACAATTGTTATCAACTAAAACTGTTAAATCCATAAGCATCCATCAATTCATAAACCCATATAATATTATAACAGTATTTTCAAGATATTTCAACCCTGAAATTGCACTTTGTTAAGAAACTTTTCCTCTCAATTGTCCGCACGCAGCGTCAATATCTGCTCCGCGTTCCAATCTTACAGTAACCTTTTTACCTGATTGCTCAAGAAGTGATTTAAATCGCATAATCGAATTACCTGAAGGCTTTTGATAATCATTTTTTTCTGTAGGGTTATATGGTATAAGATTAACATTACATTTTAAATCATGAATATAATTAACAAGCTGTTTTGCACTTTCTAAAGTGTCATTCAAATCTTTTATCAAAAGATATTCGATAGTAATTCTTCTGCCTGTTTTTTCAATATAATTTTTAAGAGCTTTTTTCAATTCGGGCATAGGATACTTGTTTTCAATCTGCATTAATTTTGCACGTGTTTCGTGGTTATGTGCATGAAGTGAAATTGCAAGTGTTGATTGCATATCGTTTTCGGCAAGTCTTGCAATTCCGGGAATGATACCGGATGTAGAAACGGTTATTCTTCGCGCTCCGATTTGGAAGTTCTCATTAAAAATTTCCATTGCCTTTAAAACATTATCAAGGTTCAACAGCGGTTCACCCTGCCCCATAAAGACAATATTGGTAACTTTAAGACCTGTATCTCTTTGAATAGTCAAAACTTGTTCAATAATTTCTTTATAAGAAAGATTTCTAATAAAACCTCTTTTACCTGTCGCGCAGAATGAACAGTTTACAGCACACCCCACCTGAGAACTTACGCATGCTGTCAAATTTGCTCGGTTATCAAAACGCATTAAAACTGTTTCAACACACTCTCCGTCAGGAAATTCCAGCAAATACTTTAATGTTCCGTCAGAACTTTCCTGTTTAACTTTAATTTTGGTGTCAGAAACTGTCGCAGCTTTCTTTAATTCTTCTCTGAATTTTACCGATAAATCAGTCATTTCATCAATTTCTCTTACTGATTTTAAATAAATCCAGTTATGAATTTGACGCGCTCTAAATTTTGAAGCACCCAGCTCGTCAGTAATTTGTTCTATTTCATTTAAATTTAATCCCGATAATATTTTCATTTTTTTATTTTCTCTTTATAATAATCAATTATTTCTACCATTGAATGAAGCATAAGCGCAACAGGCTCCACTTCTTGACGCCACTCATAAAATCCGCAACTTTCAGGCAGAATGCTCAACGGGTTGTCAGGAAAAGCTCTGCAAATTTCTGGTCTGTTCTCGTAATCTGAACAGCGTTTGCAATCTGTTAATTTCGGACAATGATAAAAATAAACTTCATCTTCTTTGAGCTCTGCCAGCAATTTTAAATATTCTGGATAAATTTTCTCGGCTTCTTCGCGAGTTTGGTAAGGTACAAAAATACTCATAAATTGTGTGGCAAATTTATCACCGTTTGCGGCTTTTTCTTTCAATTCCTCGGGAGAAAATTCCGAACACGCCAAATTACAGCAGGTTGCACAACCTTTGCAGTGAAAATTTTTACGGTAGTCAAGTATTTCTTTCCATTTTCTATAAATTTCTTTTGAAATGTCTTTTTCAAACATTTCAAGAACTGCACTTTGCCACTGAGCACCTTTGCTGTCTTTTTCAAAAGTATCAAAAATATCACCTTCAATTTCGTCGGGTCTGATTTCTTGGATACGTTCATTTATAGCCTCAACGGATTTAAGAAAAATTTCGCGATACTTTTGCTTCATTGTATTAATTTTAGAATTTAAATCTGTCATTAATTTATATCCCAGCGTCCGCAGGTTCCGCCCCAGCGTGCGATAATGTTACCTTTGATATCTTTAATCTTTTCAACATGCTGAACTTCCTGTTCGCCCTCAACAATGGTGATGACTTCGCAGTTATTTGAACATCCCGTACAATCGCAAGTTATTGAATGAAAAGACATATCAGCAACCTGCCAGCCTTTAAATTTAGTTTCAGCCTCAGTATACTGATGATTTTCCATTGCCAACAATGCCGCACCGATTGCACCCATTGTCTGGTGGTTTTCGGGAACTATAACTTTATGTCCTAAAGCTTCTTCAAACGCTTTTACCATACCTGTATTTGTTGCAACGCCACCTTGGAATGAAAATACAGGAAGCAATTCTTTTCCTAGAGCAAGGTTTGCAAGATAATTTCTTACAAGCGCCTGACAAAGTCCGTAGAGCAAATCTTCAACAGGATAACCTAATTGCTGTTTGTGGATTAAGTCACTTTCCGCAAATACACCGCATCTTCCTGCAATACGAGCGGGATTTTGAGATTTTAAAGCCGTTTCTCCAAATAATTCAATAGGAACATTAAGTCTTTGCGCCTGATGGTCTAAGAACGAGCCCGTACCGGCAGCACAAACAGTGTTCATGGCAAAATCCGTTACAATACCGTCACGAAGAATGATAATTTTGCTGTCCTGGCCGCCAATTTCCAAAATTGTTTGAACCCCGGGAACATTAATACTTGCCGCAACAGCGTGAGCAGTAATCTCATTTTTAATAACATCTGCACCGACTAAAGCGCCTGCAAGATTTCTGCCCGAACCTGTAGTTCCGACACCTTTTACATCGTAATCCGTAATTCTTTTCTTAAACAATTCGGTTAAACCTGTCTGAACAGCCATTACAGGTTTTCCTGCAGTTTTAAGCATATAACTGTCTATATATTTACCGTTTTCATCAACTAGTGCTAATTTTGTCGTTACCGAGCCGACATCTATCCCTAAGTATACTGTTAAACTCATACATTTCCCTCTATTAAATATTTCGCATTTACATGGTATCACAAACAAAATAAAAACAAAAAAGCACCCCTTTATGGAGTGCTTTTTATGTAGTAATTAACTCTAATGTTTTGTTGGAATTCTCATTGCGTAGAATGAACGGATTACAAATATCAACGAAATTACCAGGAATATCCAGCCTGCAATCGGTGCAGCATTTCTGAAGTTTTCAGAAATCGCAATTTCCATTGCAAGAAGACCAAATAGCGTTGTAAATTTGATAATAGGGTTCATAGCAACTGATGAAGTATCTTTGAACGGGTCGCCGACAGTGTCGCCGACAACAGTTGCTTCGTGAAGCGGTGTTCCTTTTTCCGCCAAATCAACTTCAACAATTTTCTTAGCATTATCCCAGCATCCGCCGGCGTTTGCCATAAATACAGCCTGAAACAGACCAAACACGGCAATTGCTACAAGATAGCTTACAAAGAACGCAACAGGAGCACTTCCTCCAACCGGAGCTGAAAGACACGCAAAAGCAAGTGCAAATGCAAACAATGCAATAAAGATATTTACCATACCTTTTTGAGCATATTGAGTACAAATTTTTACAACTTCTTTTGAGTTTGCAACATTTGCGCTCTTAGAATTTTCATCTAATTTAATATTGTCTTTAATATATTCTGTAGCACGGTAAGCACCTGTTGTAACAGCCTGCATAGACGCGCCCGAGAACCAGTAAATTACCGCACCGCCTGATAACAAGCCGAGAAGTGTATACGGGTTCAACATATTCAAAATCATTTCAGGTTCAATACCCAAAGTTGATTTAATAACAAGAATAAGTGAGAAAATCATTGTTGTAGCACCAACAACCGCAGTACCGATAAGTACGGGTTTTGAAGTTGCTTTGAATGTATTTCCCGCTCCGTCGTTTTCTTCCAGATATTTTTTAGCATTTTCAAAATCAGGTTTGAACCCGTATTCTTTTTCGATTTCATCAGCCGGAACATCTTCAATTAAAGACAATTCATAAACTGATTGAGCATTATCAGTTACAGGACCGTAAGAGTCAACAGCAATTGTAACAGGACCCATTCCTAAGAACCCGAATGCTACAAGACCGAATGCAAATACTGAACTGTAAATCATTACATCAGCAGGAATGAATGTTGAAGCAAAATATGCAAGCCCCATTAAAAGAACAATTACCATTCCAATCCAAAATGCTGAGAAGTTACCCGCAACAATACCTGAAAGGATTGTTAAAGATGAACCGCCCTCACGAGAAGCTGTAACAACTTCCTCTGTATGTTTTGCTTTTGGTGATGTAAATATTTTTGTAAATTCGGGAATTAATGCTGCCCCCAATGTTCCGCAAGAAATAATTGCAGAAAGGATTAACCATAAATTACCGCCCATATCTGACAATAACCATTTGCTTACGCCGAATGTCATTATGATAGATAAAATTGAAGTAAGCCATACAAGATTAGTCAATGGCTTTTCAAAATCGAATTTTTGAGTTTTTGCCGCATAAATTCTATCTGCAACACCGTTAATCCAGTAAGCAGCAACAGAAGTTACAATCATCAAAAATCTCATTACAAAAATCCAGGTCAATAATTGAACCTGATTAGCCTCACCTGCTACAGCAAGCAAGATGAATGAAACAAGCGCAACACCTGTTACACCGTAAGTTTCAAAGCCGTCAGCAGTAGGACCTACAGAGTCACCTGCGTTGTCACCCGTACAATCGGCAATAACACCCGGGTTTCTCGGGTCATCTTCTTTAATACCGAATTGAATTTTCATCAAGTCAGAACCAATGTCCGCAATTTTTGTAAAAATACCGCCTGCAACACGCAATGCAGAAGCGCCCAAACTTTCACCGATAGCAAAACCGATAAAGCAAGCACCTGCAATTTCACCCGGAACAAACAATAAAATTGTCAACATTAATATAAGTTCAACGGATACAAGACAAACACCGATTGACATACCTGCTTTTAAAGGAATATTTAAAATACTTAAAGGATTTCCTTTCAATGATACAAAAGCAGTTCTTGCGTTTGCTAAAGTGTTCATTCTGATACCGAACCACGCAACTGCGTAAGAACCTAAAATACCGATTACTGACCACGCTAAAATTATTAGTACGTGGTTAATCGGCATATGCTGTAAATAGCCAAAGTAAAATGCAATACAAAGACCAATTAAAACTTCTAATACAAAAAGAAATTTTCCCTGTTGTATAAGGTAAGTTTTACAGGTTTCAAAAATCGTATTACCGACTTCTGCCATTTTTGAATGTACATCCAATTTTTTAATTCTAAAAAATTCAACAAATCCGAATATCAAACCAATAACTGAAATCGCAATACCGATTAATAAATAAGTATAAAAATCGGGATTTGCATTTTTGATACTCGGGACAATCAAGTCAGCTTCGCTTGCTAAAGCAGGCGAAATTCCCATAAGCACAGCTGTAAAAAGTCCTGCCAATGCTTTTGGAGAAGTAAAGTTTTTAATCATAATTATCTCCCTTTCACTAATAAACATTCTACGGCAAATATTATAATATAAATTTTGATTTTAAACAACAAAATAAAAATAAATCATCTATTCAAATGGTAAATCAGACATATCACCGTTAACAAGTTCAACAAGCTCAACTTTAAAAAACTCTGCAAGATGTTTTAAATAAATAATCGTAACATTGGTCAAACCGCGTTCAACCTTGCTGTAATAACTTTTATCCACATCAAGAGCATTTGCAACATCATCTTGCGAAAACCCTTTTATAGAACGTAATATTTTAAGCTTCATCCCCAATTTTTTCAAATAAACTTCATCATTCATTAAAACATTCTATTCAGTTGACAAATTTTTAACAATAGTTTATAATAATATTTAATAGATTATAAACTACTCGATAAGAATATAAACAATTAAAACTATCACTTGAAAAAGTAAAAAAATATGTTATACTAGTGATATATATCATCACAAGATTAGGAGATTATATGAAAAAATTTAGTGGATTTACTTTAGCAGAACTATTAATTACACTTGGAATTATTGGTGTAGTTGCTGTTCTTGTTTTACCTAGTTTAATGACTAATGTTAATGACAGGGTTAACGCAGAAAAAATTAGAAGTGCTAAGTATAAATTCACTAAAGCCACTGACCACATGAAATCTTTAGGATTGATTGGCCCATACAGTAGTACTGACGCATTTGTTGATGAATTACAAAAGTATTTTAAGATTGCGAAAAGATGTGACGCTAACCATTTAAGAGCTTGCTGGCCCACTGATACCGTTAAGCTTGAAAACGGAAAAGAATGGGATATTGCTAATACCAAAACGGGTAAAGAATTAAAGATGACTGAGAATGACGGGGATTACACCAGTGATAATGTTGGGATTATTACTGCTGACGGCACACCGATGATTTTAAGTTATAACAAAAAATGTGAGTCATTAGACCCGATGAAAACTTATGGCTGGACAACAAGTAACGGTAAGCCTGAAACTAATGCTACGGCCGGATGTGTTGCAGCGGTGTTTGAAATCAATGGTAATGGTAGACCGAATACATTTAGAAAAGATGTTATTGCATTTAACGCGAACGGCTTAGGAAGCGCTTGTTCAATAGAAATAGACGGTAAATGTTTTGGTGCAGCATTCTCACCAACACCAATGACTTATGCTGAATGTGCAGGAGAGAATGCGACATCTGCTGAACATGAAACAGAAGCAGGAAGTTATGCTAAATCCTTAGGCATAAGTAAATGTTTTTATACAAACGATTACTGGGCTGGAGCTGTAAAACAATGTAACGGTATACAAAACATGCCAACTATGGCAGACTTAGGAAAAATAGTTTCTCTACTATACGAAGGCAATCCAAGCGTAGGCGCTAAACAAGATGTATTCAATCTAACTTACAACAACAAAGCAAGTCAATATGGACTTCCTGAACCGCACTTTTCCATTTGGTCAGGTGATGAGTACGATACGCTTGGCTACTACGCGTACCTCAGGGCCTTCGGCACCACGGGCACGCAATGCTACGGCAACAACCGCGTCAACTCCGCCGCTTTGGGGCTGTGCATAGTTGAGTAATTATTCGATTTATGCACCACATGTAATTTTTATATTATAATAATCTATAATGATTAAGAATGCTGTAAATTCCGCTTTGCAAAACAAAAATGCCGTAATGTTTATTACTGCGCTTGTTTTTATGGGTGGAATTTTAAGTTACTTCAACGACAACGCAATACTTTGTGCAGGAATTTTGACCGTTATTGCAATTCTTGCAATCCTGAAAAACTTTCTGCCCCTTAAATATATTTTGTTTTGGATTTGTATTTTTTATTTAGGATTTTTTAATTCCTATTTCAGAATTCATACAACAGACGGACTCGTTCCCGAAGCCAATCAGAAAGCCGTTCTAAAAGGGCAGGCTGTTTCTATTCCAAATTCCAACGATAAGCTCAAAACAAAATTCTTTTTCAAAGTTTACGAAATTAATAATAAAAAGACATCGGGCAAAACACTTGTAACTGTTACGGCTGATGACGGTGATTTTTCGGAATTTCAAATCGGCGATTTTTATGAAATGAAAGGGAATTTGCGAACTCCTTTCAAAGCAGGCAATCCGTCACAATTTGATTACGGGAAATATTTAAGAAACTTTGATACATTCACTGTTTTTTATGCAGATAAAGCAAATTGCAAACCTATTGATACAAAACTGACTTTTAAATGGAAATTTTTGCAAAACTTAAATTTGCTAAGAAATAAAATTATAGGCGTGCACGCTCAATATTTGAAGTCACCTAATTTGGAAATTCTCGGTGGAATTGTATTCGGGGACGACGCAGTTGCTCCACCGGATTATATAAAAACCTCGTTTGTAAATTCAGGTTTATTGCATATTCTTGCAGCTTCGGGAATGAATGTGGCATTTATTTACGGTTTTTGGGTCTTTTTTATGAGGCGTATGAGAATGCCTTTCAAACTTACTGTTGCTACAGGTATGGGAATTGTTTTGATTTATACTTTTATGACAGGTTTGGGTGCTTCTGTAATTCGAGCGGCATTAATGCTTTTACTTATTCTTGCTGGTAAATTAATAGACAGGGACGCTCACAGTGTATCTCTTTTGGCACTTGTTGCAATGCTAATGTTGATTTACAATCCTGCGTTTATAAATGATGTAGGATTTCAGCTTTCATTTATCGTAACTTTCGGCATTTTGACTACCGCAAATGTTATATTTGCAAGGTTTAAGGACTCCAAAATTCCCGACTGGCTTACCGGTGCAATTCTCATTCCGATTGTTGCACAAATTTGGGTTGCGCCTGTTCAAATGTTTTATTTTAACACATTCAGTACTTATTCGGTTTTTGCAAACGTATTTAGTATGCCGTTTTTAAGTGTAATAAGTTTCGGAGGATTTATAAGCTCAATTATCGCAATTTTCACACCATTCACAGATAAAATTTGTATGGTTATGGATTTTGTCTTGAATTACATTTTGCATATTCTTGTGTTTATTTCAAACTTTTTTGCAAATATGTCTCATTCTCTCTTGACAACAACTCACCCCAATATTTTTCAAATCTTTATTTACTATACAATAATTTTATTAATAACTCTTTCAATAAAAACCGAATTCAGCAAAAAGATTATGGCAGTATGTCTGGCGTCTTTGATTTTACTCGCTGTCACTTTAATAAATATTCCTTCAAAAGATTTGCAGATAATTACGTTTGATGTTCAAAACGCTGATTGTTTCCTTATCAAAACTCCACAAAATAAATATTTTATCATTGACACAGGCAGAGCAAGCTATAAAGGAAGCAAAGCTCAGGCAAACTCTATAATTATAAAATATCTTAAAGACAGAGGGATTAAAAATATCGAAGGAATGATAATCACTCACTTTGATAACGACCACTCGGGCGGAGCTGTCGATATTATGAACAATTTAAAAGTCAAGAAAGTTTATATAAATTCTTTCAAAGACAAAACAATGACTTCAATAAATATCTATAAAACTCTACGCGAAAAGAAAATTCCGACCAATATTCCGCAGAACAATAAATCAATCTATTCCGAAAAAGATTTGAACTTACAAACCTTTATGGCAAATGCTCAAGAAGACAACGAAAAATCAATTATAACATTATTAAGTTTCAAAGATTTTGATATGCTGTTTTCAGGTGACGCAGGTATCGGCGCATTTGAACAATTGAAAAATGAAATACCTCACAATGTCGAAGTTTTAAAAGTCGGTCACCACGGCGGTCCGAATGTAATAAACACATCTATGCTAAACCATTTGAATACTCAAGTTTCAATAATTTCAACAGGTCCGAACGCATTCGGTCATCCAAATCGCGGCACACTCGACATTCTAAGAAACACTGATATTTACAGAACCGACCGACACAATTCCATAAAAATAACTTCTGACGGAAAAGCTTACAAAGTTTTACTTTTCAATCCTTCAAAACATAAATACGAAATTTCGAAAGAATATTAAAGAGAAGCTTTTTCTTTCAATGCTTCTTCTATTTCATCAATAACAAGTTTAGCCGCTGCAACTCTATCTTCTGCAGTTGTAATCGGACGTCCTATTACCATAAAATCAGCTCCTGCAAGAATTGCGTCACGCGGAGTATCAACTCTGACTTGATCGTTTACGGAAGACCACGTTGGACGTATTGCAGGACAAAGAACAATAAAATCGTCACCGATTTCTTTTCTAATCCTTCTTGTTTCTTCTGCACTTGCAATAACACCGTCAAGTCCTGTTTCTTTCGCAACTTTTGCAAGCTGAATTACAAAATCTTCAATATTTTTATCAACACAAAGTTCTGTTGTCAAAGTTTTTTGACCGAAACTTGATAACAACGTAACACCTAAAATTGTCGGAGCTTCAAATCCGTATGATTTTGCGGCAGCACGTGAAGCCTTAACCACAGCAGAAGTCATTTTTGAGCCGCCCTGAATATGAACATTAAAAAAATCAACATTATTTTTCACAAGTCCGATACAAGCCTTTTGAACGGTATTTGGAATATCATGAAATTTAGTATCATAATAACATTTTGCACCCAGTTCATGCAAAAGCCTTACCGCTTCAAAGCCATAATTAACTATTAAAGGAAGTCCGATTTTAAAATACCCAACGTAATCTCTTAATTCCTTTACAAGCTTTTCAGCTTCACACAAATCATCAACATCCAGCGCTAAAATAATTCTGTCTTTAGCATTTTCAGGTTTCTTTATCATATAACAGGAATTTTATCACCACAAAAAAATAAAATCAACCCGTCACCTATAGGGTTTTCAAACATTTGTAAAAATTTCTGATAACTTACGCACTTGACAAAAAATGAATAATAGTAAATAATAGATAAAGAAAGACGGAGGTATTTATATGTCAAGATTTAAGCA
>CAJUPC010000018.1 GCA_910588555.1 Candidatus Gastranaerophilales bacterium | reverse complement strand
TGCGATTGCCCCCCCCCCCCCCGAAGCTATTTTCATATCCTAATTGTGTCATACTTCAACTCCTTTTCTTACGATTTTAACATATATTTATATATTTTTCAATAGTTATTATGTTCATGATACAATTTTATATAGAAAATTTTATGATGATTATTCTATAAAAAAAGGAGAAACAAAATTATGGCAGAAAAACGCGTATGGCTTTTCAGAGAGGGCGATGCTTCAATGCGTAATCTTCTCGGCGGTAAAGGTGCCAACCTCGCTGAAATGACAAACTTAGGACTTCCCGTTCCTCCGGGATTAACTATTACAACAGAAACTTGTATGGATTATATCAATAACGGAAATAAAATGCCCGAAAGCTTGATGGATGAAGTTAAAACAGCTTTGAAAGAAGTTGAAGCTCAAAAAGGTCAAAAATTCGGTGATGCTGAAAATCCGCTTCTTGTTTCTGTTCGTTCAGGTGCTAGAGTTTCAATGCCCGGTATGATGGAAACTATCCTCAACTTAGGTTTGAACGACCAAACAGTTGAAGCAATGATTAAATTAACTAACAACCCACGTTTCTGCTATGACTCATACAGAAGATTTTTGACTATGTTCGGTTCTGTTGCATGGGAAATGGACAGACAAAAATATTTTGAATCTGAATTAGAAAAAGTTAAAGAACGCGAAGGCGTTAAACAGGATACAGAAATCTCTGCAGAAGGTTTGAAATCTTTAATTCCTGTTTACAAAAATATTATCAAAGAAGTTACAGGCAAAGAATTCCCGCAAGACCCTTACGTTCAATTGCAAGAAGCTATTGAAGCAGTATTCAGATCCTGGAACATTCCTCGTGCAGTAGCTTACAGAAACATGAACAAAATTGACCACAACTTCGGTACTGCCGTAAATGTTCAGTCAATGGTATTTGGTAACATGGGCGACGATTGCGCTACAGGTGTTTCATTCACTCGTAACCCTGCTACAGGCGAAAACAAATTCTACGGTGAATACTTGACTAACGCTCAAGGTGAAGACGTTGTTGCAGGTATCAGAACTCCAAAACCGATTGCTGAATTGGAAACTGAAATGCCTGACTTGTACAAACAATACGTTGACATTGCTAAAAAACTTGAACTTGGCTACAAAGATGTTCAAGATATGGAATTTACTATTGAAAAAGGTAAATTATACATTCTTCAAACTCGTAACGGTAAAAGAACTGCAGCTGCAGCTGTTAAAATTGCCGTTGATATGTGCGAAGAAGGCATTATCTCTAAAGAAAGAGCTATCCAATTAGTTGACCCTTATTCAGTAAACCAAATTTTATTACCTTGCTTTGATGACAAAGCTATGGCAGAAGCTCACAAAATTTGTAACGGTGTAAACGCTTCTCCGGGTGCTGCTGTAGGTAAAATCGTATTCGATACAGAAGAAGCTGCAAAACGCGGTGAAGCAGGTGAAAAAGTTATCCTTGTTCGTGTAGAAACTTGTCCTGATGATATTCACGGTATGGCTGTTTCTCAAGGTGTTTTAACATTACGCGGCGGCGCAACTTCTCACGCAGCAGTTGTTGCTAAAGGTATGGGTAAACCCTGCGTTTCAGGTTGTGAAGATTTGAAAATCGACTTAGCTAACGAAACATTAACAGGATGTGACGGAAAAGTTTACCGCAAAGACGAAATCATTTCTCTTGACGGTGGTAAAGGTATTGTTATGGAAGGTGCTGTTAAACTTGTTGAAGCAAGAATTGACGACAACTGGAACAAATTCTTTACATGGGTAAACGAAATTAAACAATTAAAAGTTGAAGCTAACGCTGATACTCCGAAAGATATCGAAAACGCTTTGAAATTCGGTGCAGAAGGTGTTGGTTTGTGCCGTACAGAACACATGTTCATGGACCCTGACAGACTTCCATGGGTACAAAAAATGATTATTGCAGGAACTCCGGAAGCTCGTAAAGAAGCATTAGCAAAACTTCTTCCTATGCAATATTCAGACTTCTATGCAATGTTTAAAGCATTAGGCGACAAACCTCTTACTGTAAGACTTTTAGATCCGCCGCTTCACGAATTCTTGCCTTCTAAAGAAGATTTAATCGCAGAAGTTGCAACTCTTAAAGCTCTTGGTAAAGATGCTAAAGAAAAAGAAGAAATGCTTCACATCGTTGAAGGCTTGTCTGAATCTAACCCGATGATGGGATTGAGAGGCTGCCGTTTAGGTTTGACTTACCCTGAAATCAACGAAATGCAAGTAAGAGCAATTTTTGAAGCTTGCTGTGATTTGAAAAAAGAAGGCGTTGCTGTAAAACCGTGGGTAATGATACCTCTTATCGGTCACGTAAATGAACTTAAAGTTGCTAAAGAAATCTTGGTAAGAGTAGCACAAGACGTTATGACTGAAAAAGGCATTGAAGTTGAGTACAAATTCGGTACTATGATTGAAATTCCTCGTGCAGCTTTAACAGCAGATGAAGTTGCTGAATATGCAGAATTCTTCTCATTCGGTACAAACGACTTAACTCAAATGACATTCGGCTATTCACGCGACGACGCGGAAGGTAAATTCTTGAACAGATATGTTGAACAGAAAATTTTACCGTCAAACCCGTTTGAAACACTTGATACAAAAGGTGTAGGACAATTAATTGAAATGTCTATGGAAAAAGGCAAAAAAGTTAATCCTTCACTTGTCGGCGGTGTTTGCGGCGAACACGGCGGCGACCCTGATTCAGTGAAATTCTGTCACAGAATTGGTTTGGATTACGTATCCTGCTCACCGTTCAGAATTCCGCAAGCAAGACTTGCAGCAGCTCAAGCGGTTGTTGAAGGTAAATAGGTAAGGCCACATTGGGTTTTGAAACTAAAGTCCAATATTGGTAATTTTAAAAGACGGAGATTTTAATCTCCGTCTTTTTAATGAACTCATTATTTAAATACAAAGTTTAAAAAGCGCAGATAAATGTATGCCGGGCACAACGAACTTAAGTATTATTATTTATCAATAATTGAAAAATCTATATCAAGTTCTCTTTCAACTTCTCTAATCAATTCTGACAAAGGGATGTCCAAAGCTTCAGCTATTCTCCACAACATTGTTATTTTAGCTTCTATTTGACCGTTTTCTATTCTGCTTAAATTTCCGGGATTTAAATCATATTCATAAGAAAAAGTATTCAAAGAGGTTTTTGTGTTTTCTTGACGAAACTTTTTTACGACTTTTCCTAAAATATTTATTAAATGTAAAGTTTTTTCATTCTTGTATTGCATACATACAATTGTATAGTTTATAATGTTTCATATATTGTATACATAAAATGGAGATTATATGAAAACATATGCTTTTACTTTGGCTGAAATTTTAATCACATTAGCAATAATTGGAGTGGTTGCAGCTCTTACTATGCCGTCATTGATTACAAAACATCAAGAAAAACAAACAGAAGTCAAATTGAAAAAAGTTTATTCAACTTTGAGCAATGCTATGATGCAAACTGTACAAGAAAACGGACCTTTCCAAGAATGGGGGCTTGATATATCTCAACCCGATATAATGGAAGATGTAGAAGCTATAGAAAATTCAAATAAAGGTCGAGATAAATTTATAGACATATTCAGCAAATATTTAAAAACCGTATCTGTTTGCAAATATTCTGAAAGTAATTGTAAAATATATAATACGACCAATCTAGCAGGCAAAGTGGATACTGCCGACTCTTATTCTAACAGAATAGTACTTGCTGATGGAACTTATTTTGGACATATATTTATAAACTCTTCAACATGCTCCTCGGCAAACTGGCAAAATATTTGCGGAAGCATAAAAGTTGATTTAAACGGTGATAAAAAACCTAATACTTACGGAAAAGATATATTTCAATTTTATATAACACCTACATCAATTATTCCAGCAGGGACAAGCTCTGATACAACACCAAACAACTTTGCGGAAGCTTGCGTAAAAAGTTCTACAAGACTAAACGGAGTAGGATGTACAGCCTGGGTAATATACAACGAAAATATGGATTATCTCCATTGTCCAGAGAAACTCGGCTGGAATAAAAAGCTAAAATGTAATTAGTTATGAAAATCTTTTCCACCGACAATTTTTAAGTGGCGGTTATTGCCTTCACCAATTGATTTACTCATCATATTATGCTGTTCGACAAGTTCGTGTTGAAGCTTTCTAATATGCTGGTTTTGAGGAGTCAATTCTACATCTTTTTCACCTGCAAGAATTTTATTTATTGCAGCTTTTGCCTCATCTAAAGCACGCTCTGCGTCATCATAATATCCGCATAAGGTTTCTGACGTTTCCACTATGTCAAGTGCCTCTTTCAATACTTTTTGAATTTGAGCCATTGAATTTGTTTTTACATAGAATATTTGTAAGCGATAATCATTTGCCACGCTTAAAACTTTTGCGCCGCCTTTAATAAAGTTTTTATGAGCAATTACAATATCCGCATCCTCAATACTTCTTGTAATTTCCGCATTCAAATCAAGACGTTCAATAACTTTTTCAACAATTGTTCTTGAAACAGCATAAAGATAGATTTTCTTAAAGCCTTTTTTCATATCCTCAACATACTTTTCTCTTGAGAATGAAAATTTCAAGCTATCTGTGTTATGTTCAAGTTTTTGTTCGAGTTTGTTAATTTCTTTAGGAATATCAGCAATCGTTGGCTCTTCTTTCAGCTCTTGTGGAGTTTCATAAGTCTTGTCAACTTTTCTGATTTCAGGTCTTATTGGCCATCCGCGGAGAATATAATCAACAGCTTCTGCCGTATCTTTATAGACTGCAAGCGTATTTCTGTCCAGAATTTCTATAACAACGTCAAATGTCGGTTGTTTTTCTCTTTCCAGAACAGTTTTTTGCGATGCTCTGCGTTTCGCCTCATCATCACCTAATGTAACAGATTGAATTCCTCCGACCAAATCTGATAAAGTCGGGTTTTTAATTAAATTTTCCAAACTATTACCGTGGGCTGTTGCAATCAGCATAACTCCGCGTTCTGCAATAGTACGAGCCGCTTGTGCTTCGGCTTCGGTACCGATTTCATCCACAACAATAACTTCGGGAGTGTGATTTTCAACAGCCTCAATCATAATATCTTTTTGAAACTCGGGCTGAGTAACCTGCATACGTCTTGCATGTCCGATAGCAGGATGAGGAGTATCCCCGTCGCCTGCAATTTCGTTTGATGTATCAACTATCACTACACGTTTTGCAAGTTCATCAGCCACCAACCTTGAAATTTCTCTTAATTTTGTAGTTTTACCAACACCGGGACGACCTAAAAACAAAATACTTTTGTTCATCAAACAGATGTCTTTAATACATGCAATCGTTCCTGTTACGACCCTGCCTATTCTGCAGGTAAGACCGATAATTTTACCCTGCCTGTTTCTTATTGCGCTAATACGGTGAAGTGTACCGGGAATTCCAGAACGATTATCGGATGTAAATTCTTGAATTCTTGAGGTTATATAATTTATATCATCTTCGACTACAAAATCATTTCCAAGATATTCAATCTTTCCGCCCGCATGCCGAATTTCAGGAGTACGCCCTATATCAAGGACGATTTCTATTACATCATCCATTTTTTCATAAGTAATGTACCTTCTGACCTTGTCAGGCAAAACATCTGTTAATCTGTCCAAATCATTGTGAAACTGTAGGGAACTCATTTTCTTTCTGCCTTTCTGCTATTTTGTATATATATATTATAACAAAATAATTATTGGCTAATCACAGTTTCCGCACCCGCAACGGAATAATATTCTTAATTTCAATTTACCTCAATTATATTATACCACTTTTCCATAATTTCTCATCAATCTAAAGTATTACAACTATAGTAATTTTACACTACTTAATAAGGTAAATCATACACTTATGCATTGTAACGCTTGAATGATTTTTCGATATTTTTGGAAATCGTGCTTTTCACGGTATCATATTCGGTTGTCAATGATGAAATCTCTGTATCAAGATTTTTCATCTTCATATCAATTGTTTCTTCTTTTGCGTTTAATTTTGCTTTTTCTGTGCTGTATCTTGCTTCTGCCTGTGCAATAGCTGATTCATCAGCCACTTCTTTAATGTATGGATCAGTTGCATAATTACCCTGATAATAGTAACCGTCGTCTTTTACTTTTGAGATAAACTGCATGCCGTTTTGAAGCATTTCTCTCATGTAGTCATTTTCTTCAATTCGTTGATTTTCGGTCCAACCATTTGCGCATATTTGATTAAACAATGTGTCATAGAATGTTGCTTGACCTAAATCATTACTTGAGACATCAGAACCGATTTTCCATGTATAAAGGAATTCAGTATTATCTTTTGCAAGGAAATTACCTTCTGATAGCTGCCCTTTTTTAACATCAAAAACTTCATGACCATCTTTAGTTTGTTTTGATATACCATTCATATAATCAGCGAAGAAAGTTATATACGCCTGTATCATATTGTTAATATCAACTTGGTTTTTATTATGGTTATGACCCCATTTTATCAAGCCGCGTTTATAATGCTCACCAACCCAGCCAAAATAATTAGGTGCATTGCCAACTCCGGTTCCTGCGTTGAAATATTCTCCGTTTGTAGCAAAATCTAAACGATAGTTGCCATTTTCATCTTTCGGCATATACAAATTCATTACTGAATTCATTGCATAATCAAGTGCACTTGCACTTACTCCATCGCCAATATCAAGTATGCCTGCTAACGAATTCCCAACTTGCTTTAAGATATCTTCAAGTAAAGTCTGAGCAGCAACACCCATATCCTGATCAATATTTTTGCCTTTTTTGTTATATGTATATAATTGAACAGTTTCTTTACCCGACAACAAATCAGCAAGACTGAATGATGATGTCTTAGAGCCTGAATCTGCATTTGCATTTATTGCTTTTTCTGAACTAGAAGTTATAAGCTTCATTTCAGCTCTGTCACCATGAACCATACTGCCGTTAATTGTAATATTAATATTTGGAGCATTGTCCATGCTTGACATATATTCCAATAACTGATTATAATTACCCTGCTCTGTTACCGTAGCAACAGTAGCTCCGCCGCCAAAACCTGCTGCCTGATTATATGGCAAACCGGTAATTTTATTTGCCATATCGGTTGTAATAGTACCTTGTTCTGCAAGACCCATGATAAACAGATTTCGCGTAACTTCTGACGGCAAACAGCCTAAACCTTCTTGAGGGATACCTGCCTTACGAGCAGCAGCTGCAAGTTTACTGTTTAAGGTAACACGACCCAAAGAATCGGTAACAGTTATAGGCATGTAATCATTCAATGCTGAAGGACTCATCAATAAACTGTATGATAAAGCCATGCTCGTATCACCTTTACCATAATAGTCATAAACCAATTTGGTCATCTGCAAGGAGTCTTGATATTCGTTTGAAAGGTCAGCAAGCTCCCGAGCCATTGCGATTTTCTGGTGAGATAAACGCATGGACTGGAATTCACAGTCTGATTTTCGTGCTGTGATACTTAGTAATCTAGCTTGTCCTGCCGCTAAGCCCATGATTTTCCTTTCAATACAAGTAACATTCATGTTCTACTACGGTATTTGAGCCGATAAACTTTAAAAACAGCAAATTATTTGTAACAAATATTTACAATTATAAAATCCATTTCAACTAACAATTAAATATTCATTGCTTTTAAAATATCTGTCATATCAGCAGATGTCTTTATTACATCAGAATTTGAATATTTAATAGCATTATCAGGGTCTTTCAAACCGTTGCCTGTTAAAATACATACGATTTTTGAACCCTCTTTAACTTTATCTTTATACTTGATTAATCCTGCAACAGAAGCTGCACTTGCCGGCTCTGCGAGAACGCCTTCACAAGATGCGATAAGTTTATATGCTTTAACAATTTCTTCATCAGTAACATAATTAATAACGCCGTTGCTTTCATCTCTTGCTGCTTCGGCAAACTTCCAGCTTGCAGGGTTACCAATACGAATAGCTGTTGCAAGTGTTTCAGGATGCATAATTCTTTCACCCTTAACTATTGCGGCTGCACCCTCAGCTTCAAAGCCCATCATTTTTGGAAGTGCGGGGATTTTTCCTGCCGCATACCATTCTTTATAACCTTTCCAATAAGCCGTAATATTACCGGCATTACCAACAGGAATAAAATGATAATCCGGAGCCTGACCAAGCGCGTTACAAATCTCAAATGCACCGGTTTTCTGCCCTTCAATTCTATAAGGATTAACCGAATTTACAAGAGTAATAGGGTAGTTGTCGGAAATTTTTCTAACCATTTCAAGAGCTTCGTCAAAATTACCCTGAATTGCAATGATTTCAGCACCGTACATCATAGCTTGAGAAAGTTTACCAAGAGCGATATATCCATCGGGAATTAACACAAAAGTCCTTAAACCTGCTTTTGCACCGTAAGCCGCAGCAGACGCGGATGTATTACCTGTTGATGCACAAATAATAGCTCCGGAACCTGCTTCTTTAGCTTTAGAAACAGCCATAGTCATGCCTCTGTCTTTAAAACTTCCTGTCGGGTTGCAGCCCTCAAATTTCAAATAAATTTCAGCATCTATGCCGATTTTTTTTGCTAAATTTTCACACTTAATTAAAGGGGTATTTCCTTCGTTAAGCGTAACAACCGGTGTTTTGTCCGAAACCGGCAAATATTCTCTAAAAGTATTAATTAATCCTTGATAATAACTCATTTTTTTGCACCTCATGATATAATAAATCAATTCTATCACAAAATTTAAAAAGAGTAATCAAATAATTCTTTCAATTCTACTTCCAAAGCATCACCGAGCAATCTTAATGTTTTTATTGTAACATTTGCTTCTCCACGCTCAATCTGCCCTATGTAGTTAAAATTCATATTAACAATTTCAGCCAATTTCATTTGAGATAAATTCTTTGACTTTCTTAAATAAGCTAATTTTGCTCCAAATCTTTTTTCTGTATTAAAATTTATATTTTTCATATAAATAATATTATAGTTTTGAAACAACAATTTTCTAACGCTCACGAATAAAGAAATACCAGTTATTAACTGGTATTAGATTTGAACTCTTATAATACTGTTTATTATATTGCCGTCTTGTTCTATGAGCTTAATTGCATTTTGCATATCTTTTTCATTCGCAATCTCGGTAATAACAGTAATTCCTGCTGTATTATCTTCTGATATATGTTTTTGAACAATACTTGCAAGACTTATGTTATTTTCGGCACATATAGTTCCGATTTTTCCTATAACACCTTTATTATTGCGTGCAGTAATTGAAATGTAATATTTGTTTGCAGTTTCGGAAATATCAATCATATTTGCATTTTCTTCATGCCTGCATCTCATCATAGGCAGAATGTAATCAGACTTTCCTATTTCAGACGCTATAGCAAGAATATCTCCTACAACAGAACTTGCAGTCGGGAATTCTCCTGCTCCGGGTCCTGATAATGTAATACTACCTATAGGATGTCCTGATAAAGAAACTGCATTTGTTACATAATCAATATGCGCAAGAGTTGATTTTTTAGAAACCAGCATTGGATGAACTCTTACATCTGCATTCCCTTTATCATCAATTTGGCCTGATGCAATAAGTTTAATCTTATATCCCAAATCATTTGCAGCTTTCATATCTTGCGCTCTGATTTTGGTTATACCTTCTCTGTAGATATTGTCAATTTTAATTCTTTTTCCAAAAGTAATAGTTGCAAGGGTAGCAATTTTATATGCAGCGTCAAAGCCTTCAACATCACCGGTCGGATCAGATTCGGCATATCCCAGTTCCTGCGCCTCTTTCAATACATCATCGTAAGAAGCTCCCTGCACATCCATTTTGGTTAAAATGTAATTTGTAGTACCGTTTAAGATTGCTTCTATTTTGTTAATCTTATTACCTGCAAGAATTGTTTTAATCGGCATAATCAAAGGAATTCCGCCTGCAATTGCAGCTTCGTAAAGAATAACTCTGTTATTTTCCTGAGCAATTGTAAAAAGTTCTTCGCCGCATTTTGCAAGAAGTTCTTTGTTAGCAGTAACAATGTGCTTGCCGTTTTTTATTGCAGTTTTAATCAAATCGTAAGCGGGATTAATTCCCCCTGCCAATTCTGCCACAATATCAATATCAGGACAATTAACAACTTCATACGGATCATCCGTAAGAATAGAATTATCCAAACCATCAATCTTACGGGGTTTATTTAAATTTCTTACCGCAATTTTAACTACTTCTACATTATCAAAAGACTTTAAAGTCTTAAAAACACCTGAGCCTACTGTACCAAGCCCGATTAATCCAATTTTAATTTTCTTTTCCATGTTTAAATAATAACACGAAAAAATAAAATTTTTTATTTTAAATTCAAAACTTTTTTAACGGTTATAATTATATTTGCAATAATTGCTGAAATTGAGAATTTGCTTTCCGGCATTTCAAGTTCTTTATCAAATCCGAAAATATCATCTTCATTATTTTTCAAAAAGATACTTTCATCCAGATAGTTACGTTCTTTTTCTTCTTTTTTTCTACCCTGAGCCATATAGCCGAGGTTACCGCCGCCTCCGTCATTGTTCATGGATGCGGCTGCTTTGATTACAGGCTTAGTGCTCAAAACATTTACATCAAAACTCATGACATTTTCCCTTTAAATTTTTCCCTTGTATATATATAAAGTATTTTTCATGAAGAAATGTTACAATTTCAGATTATTTGTAACAAAACTTTTACAATATGTTATTCGGCAAATTTTAATACACTTTGACACTTAAAACCAATTTCAAACAGGTCACGTTTTCTTATTGCATAGCTGATATCGGGGCGAAATTCAGGAGTATTTGGAGTCAAAATAAATTCTACAATATTATTTTCTTCATCATAATTCAAATGAATAGTTTTAATAAGGTTCAAATGCCCTCTGTCTAAACCATCAGAAATCTTCAAAATTCCTGCCAAACGCTTTACTGTTTTGCGCTCTTTTTTGTCTAAAGTATTATAAACTTCATGCTCGTTTTTATCAGGCAGACCGCCTCTGTGGTATCTGCAAATACAACCTATAATTTGTTCGTCTTGCTCTGTAAATCCCTCCAAGCCATTTTCAATAACCATTCTCATACTATGTTTATTATGACCTTTTGAGTCGATATAATACCCGATATCATGCAATAAAGCCGCAGCTTCAAGATATTTGCGCTGTTTATTAGACATTTCATGAATTTTATCGCTTACTTCATCAAAAATAATCATGGATAATCTTCTCACTTCCAACGGGTGAGATGTAGATTTTGAAAATTTGTTAAGCAGCTCTTGTGCAGACAGTTTCATAATTACCATTAATTTTAGCAAAAAAATGGATATAAGACAATATTTTTGCTATTATAAAAGAAGTTATGGAAAATATTGATACAATAAATTTTGATATACCGTCAAATATTTTGGACGAAATTCAAATAAATATTCAAAATATCATAGAGAGCTTTGACATCCCTGACGACAACAAAATGGAAGTCATCAAAAAAATTAACTTTATGTACACACAGACAAAACAAATGTCTATTACTGACCCGTTGACAAAACTGTTTAACCGCAGACATTTTGAGTGTGAATTTGATAGAGAATTTAAACGTGCAAAACGCTACAATAACCCCTTGAGTATTGCCGTTGCGGATATTGACTTTTTCAAAAATGTAAACGATACTTATGGACATTCCTGCGGAGATTATGTCTTGAGAGAAATTGCGTACATAATTTCTAACAACTTTAGACAGACAGATTTAATTTTTCGCTACGGCGGAGAAGAATTTGTTATCATATTAACTGAAACTTCAGGTGAAAATGCACTTATCCCGCTTGAAAGGCTTCGCAAAGCAGTAGAAGACCATTGTTTCCAATATAATAATCAGGATTTAAAAATAACATTAAGTATCGGTGTATCATCAAATATGAAACTTGCTACGACATCAGAAATATTTGACGACGCGGACAAAGCTTTATACAAAGCTAAAAACAACGGCAGAAACCAAATCGGAGGAGACATTATAAAATGAAAAATATATGTAAAATTTTAGCTTCAATTATTTTACTGACAGGAATTGCGAGCGCAGAAGAATTCACACAGGTTCACGCTGAACATATTTTGGTAAAAACAGCAGCAGAAGCTCAGCAAATTAAAAAAGATGTAGATAACGGCGGAAACTTCGAATATTATGCACGCGTATATTCCTTATGCCCTTCAGGCAGGAATAATGGAGATTTAGGTTATTTCGGCAAAGGACAAATGGTTAGAGAATTTGAAAAAGCGGCATTTGCAACACCGGTAGGCGAAGTATCAAACCCTGTTTACACTCAATTCGGCTGGCATTTGATTAAGGTATTGGATAAAAAATAACATATTAATTTTAGCAAAAAAAGACCTTGCAGCTGCAAGGTCAAGGTTGGTTATTTTGGTTATGTTATAGTAATTATGATTGGTGTTTTTACATTTTTATTAATTACTCTCAAGATTGAGTTTTGCCAAATTATAAACTAAACTTTACAAAACTTTATGTTATCATATTAGTATGTTTGAGAAACTGAGAAAATTCTTTTTATCAAAAATACTGCGCAGAAAATACTACAGAACAGGCAAATGCAATGCCTGTGGCAAATGTTGTACTCAAATTTATGTAAAACATTACAAGCATGTTGTGCAGGATGAAGAAGAATTTAAAAAACTTCAATATCTTCACAGGTTTTATACATATTTAAAAGTTATCGGAAAAGATGAAATCGGACTTATTTTTGAGTGCCAAAACTTAGACCCTGAAACCCATAAATGCAAAATACACAAGAACCGCCCGGGAATTTGCAGACGCTACCCTCAGGAAGAATTGTTTTCTATGGGCGGCGCACTGTCTGATGATTGCGGCTACAAAATGGAACCTATTATACCATTTTCCAAAGTTTTGGAAAAAGAATTGAAAAAATTCAAATCCTAAAAAAAAATAATTCAATAAAACTTATAAAATATTTTTGCTACTTTCGGGCAATGAAAAATCTTGCATTGTCGTTTAATCTGATTATGCAGAACTATAGAAAGGTGGAAAAAATATGAAAAAGATTTTAATATTATTAGTAATATCATTATTTACATTGCCGGCATTTGCGTCATGCCCTATTAACGGTGACGCCTGCACGGCTTCAAACTGGGATTCAACTCCTTTACAAGAAAAATACATGCCAAACAGATTGCAGGATATGCAAAGAACGGACGCTTTTAAACCGCAATATTTTGAACCGTATAATGATGCATTAATCAACACTGAAAGTGCAACAGGTTTTGGAGCTCCTACTAACGACTATAACTCTAATTGCCAGTTTGGTGTTTGTCTGCCGGGTGCAGAGCCGGGCGGCGATATATTGGAATATTAAATTGTTCCAAAAAAATAATTCGCCGGATAATTTCGGCGAATTATTAATTTTTTGTTTATTTTTTCAGAATTTTCAAAAAACAGTGTTATAAATGAATAGTGATGAAAATATAATCATGTAAAGGAGATAAAAGATTATGGCAAAAACAATTGGTATTGACCTTGGTACAACAAACTCGGTTGTAGCAGTCATGGAAGGCGGTAAGCCGACAGTTATTGCTAACGCAGAAGGTTCAAGAACAACCCCTTCTATCGTAGGGTTTTCTAAAACAGGTGAAAAATTGGTAGGTCAGCTTGCAAAACGTCAAGCAATCCTTAACCCTGATAAAACTATCGCGTCTATTAAAAGACACATGGGCGAAGATTACAAAAAAAATATTGACGGAAAAGATTATACTCCGCAAGAAATCTCAGCTATGATTTTGAGAAAACTTGCAGACGACGCTTCAAGCTATCTTGGTGAAAAAGTTACATCAGCAGTAATCACAGTTCCTGCATATTTTAACGACGCTCAAAGACAGGCAACTAAAGACGCAGGTAAAATCGCAGGTTTGGACGTTCTTCGTATCGTAAACGAACCGACAGCAGCCGCTTTGGCTTATGGTCTTGAAAAAGAAAAATCAGAAAAAGTTCTTGTATTCGACTTAGGTGGCGGTACATTCGACGTATCAATCCTTGAAATCGGCGACGGTGTTCACGAAGTTCTTTCAACTTCAGGTGACACTCACTTAGGCGGTGACGATTTCGACCAAAAAGTTATGGATTGGATTTGTGAAGAATTCCAAAAACAAGAAGGTATTGACTTAAGAAACGACAAACAAGCTATGCAGCGTGTTAAAGAAGCAGCTGAAAAAGCTAAATGCGAATTGTCTTCTGTTATGGAAACAAATATTAACCTTCCGTTTATCACAGCTGACGCTAACGGTCCTAAACACTTAGACTTGAATTTGACAAGAGCTAAATTTGAAGATTTGTCACGCGACTTGTTAAACAGATGTAAAATCCCTGTTGAAAACGCATTGAAAGACGCTGGCGTTTCTAAATCAGATATCGATGAAGTTGTATTGGTCGGAGGTTCAACTCGTATTCCTGCAGTTCAACAACTTGTAA
This sequence comes from Candidatus Gastranaerophilales bacterium, assembly GCA_910588555.1. Classification (GTDB taxonomy): domain Bacteria; phylum Cyanobacteriota; class Vampirovibrionia; order Gastranaerophilales; family Gastranaerophilaceae; genus Stercorousia. Next base: position 28,888 of record CAJUPC010000018.1, on the reverse strand, counting down.
AAGAATACACAGGCAAAGAACCTAACCAATCAGTAAACCCTGACGAAGTTGTTGCAGTTGGTGCTGCTGTTCAAGCAGGTGTCCTGGCTGGCGAAGTTAAAGACATCGTATTGTTAGACGTAACTCCGTTGACATTGGGTATCGAAACTTTAGGCGGCGTTATGACTCCGTTGGTACCAAGAAACACTACAATCCCTGTTTCTAAATCACAAGTATTTTCAACTGCAGAAAATAACCAAACAGCCGTTGATATTCACGTACTTCAAGGTGAAAGACCAATGGCAGGTGATAACAAATCTTTAGGTATGTTCAGACTTGACGGTATTCCGCCTGCAATGAGAGGTTTACCGCAAATCGAAGTTACATTCGATATCGACGCAAACGGTATTGTTAATGTTTCAGCAAAAGATAAAGCTACAAATAAAGAACAAAAAATCACTATCACAAATTCTTCTAACTTGAGTGAAGCTGATATTGACAAAATGGTTAAAGAAGCCGAAGCAAATTCAGCAGAAGACAAAAAGAAAAAAGAAGAAGCTGAAATTAAAAACAATGCAACATCACTTATCGGCTCAGCTGATAGAATCGTAAAAGATTTTGAAGGCAAAATTGATTCTGCTGATAAAGCAAAATTAGACGAACAAAAAGCAGCACTTCAAAAAGCTTTAGATGAAAACAAATCAACTGAAGAATTGAAAAAATTATCAGATGAATTGCAGCAAACAATGTTCTCAATTTCGCAAAAAGCTTACGAAGCTGTTCAAAAAGAAGAACAAGCTACAGCATCAAGCGAAAATGCATCATCAACCGAAGACAAAAAAGATGACGACGTAATTGATGCAGAATATACTAAAGAATAATTTCATACTCAAAAAACTAAAAGACCGACTTAAAGTCGGTCTTTTTCTACGTCTTAGCGCCATTACTTACAGCTATGCTTGCCGTTCCAGGACAAATTATCACAGCGCATATAATCCAAATTTTCATTATACATTACCCACGCTCCACAAGCCTCACAATTTCCATAACAATCGTTTCTGTTACACATTCGTGGGAAAGAATTTATCCTAACTATAGTACCATCATCAAGTTTTTCATCCATCAACGAAGTTTTAGTTCCATGTGGATAAATACCATTTTTTGCAATAATAAATGTAAATAAATCCTGTCCTGCAGTATTAGGTCCTTTAAATCCGTTTATATCAACAGAGAGTGCTCCATAAGACACTTTCTCTATTCCTTGACCGTTATTAGCTGGTTTATTACCGTATGTATAGAAAAATACACTCATACCGTCTGAGGTAAGAAATTTAGACACAATTTGGCTTCTGTTCCAATTCCCGACCGTTTTTCCGTCTATTTTTTTGTAAACAACATCAGGAAAACAACCTTTATTCTTATGACATACCTTTGAAATTTTCATATGTTTGGTAATTATATCAACCATAGTATTTGATGCCGCAATATCTCCATTAGAAACTTCACGGTTATACCAGGTATCAGGCGTTCCATTTTCAATCACCGCAAGACCGTATGCCTGCGATATTGAAGAATAAAATTTCTTCAAAGCAGTGATAGTTTGTTTTTCATTATGTTTAGCAATTAATGACGGCATGGTCAATGCCGCAACCACCCCGATAATTCCTAAAGTAATTAATACTTCTGCCAATGTAAAAGCTTTTTTCATAAATCCTCCATTAAGATTGTAACGACCCATATCACTATTATAACAGATTTTTTGCTTTTACAAGTGCTTCGCAGCCAAAAACCAGACAAGGAGCTTAGAATGCCCCCCCCCCGAAGCTATTTTTTGCCCTGCCGATAAACAGCAAATTTTCGACAGAAGCTAAATTAAATCTTTTCATAAGTTGCTCCTTTCATATTTACATTATTATTATAAACTATTTTTTTTAAATTTTCAATATTCAACAATAAAAATAAAGCGGGAAATAATTCCCGCTATTTTCTAATTTTAAATTTTTGCCAGTTGCAAATAATAATCGTTTGCTCGTTCAAATCTGTGAGCTGCGTTAAACAATCTGCTTTCCTGCAATTGCGGAGCTAGAATTTGCAAGCCGATTGGCATTCCATCTTTGTCAAATCCTGCAGGAACGCTCATACCAGGGATACCTGCAAGGTTAGCTGAAATTGTTGCGATATCTGTCAAATACATTGCAAGCGGATCTGATGATTTTGCACCGAGTTCAAATGCAGTATTCGGACAAGTTGGTGAAATCAAGATATCAGCTTTTTTAAACGCTTCAACGAAGTCTTGAGTGACTAAAGCTCTCATCTGTTGAGCTTTTTTGTAATAAGCGTCATAATAACCTGATGACAATGCATAAGTTCCAAGCATTATACGGCGTTTAACTTCAGGACCGAAACCTTCTGCTCTTGATTTTGTATACATTTCCATTAATGTTTTTGCATCAGGAGTTCTGTATCCGTATTTTACACCATCAAAACGAGCAAGGTTTGAAGAACATTCAGCTGTAGCAAGAATGTAATAAATACCGATTGAATGTTTTAAATTCGGCAATGAAATTTCAACGATTTCAGCACCTAATTTTTTGTAGTCTTCAATCGCTCTTTCCATAGCTTTTTGAACATCTTCAGACAAACCTTCCGTCATAAGTTCTTTTATAACGCCGACTTTCAATCCTTTAATATCATTGTTTAAATTTGCAGCATAGTTTTCCACAGGCAAATTCAATGATGTAGAATCTTTCGGGTCATAGCCGGAAATAACTTCAAGCAAGTTAGCCGCATCTTCAACAGTTCTGGCAAACGGGCCGATTTGGTCTAAAGAAGAAGCGAACGCAATCAAACCGTATCTTGAAACACGTCCGTAAGTCGGTTTCATACCTACAATACCGCAGAATGAAGCCGGAAGTCTGATAGAACCGCCTGTATCGGAACCTAAAGCAAGTGTAGCTTCGCATGCTGAAACAGAAGCAGCAGAGCCGCCTGATGAGCCTCCGGGAACTTTATTTAAATTCCATGGATTGTGAACCTTTTTAAATGCTGAGTTTTCATTTGAAGAACCCATTGCAAATTCGTCTAAATTTGCTTTTCCTACAATCGGAACCAAATTATTTAAAAGTTTTTCTGTAACAGTAGCATTAAAAGGTGAAACAAAGTTTTCCAAAATTTTTGAAGAAGCAGTGGTTTTTGAACCTACTAAATTCATATTATCTTTCAGGGCAAGAGGAACACCTGCAAGAAGAGGTAATTCTTCGCCTTTAGCAATTTTTTCGTCAACTTTTTTAGCTGTTTCAAGCGCTGTATCTATTGTCAAAGAATTGAATGCGCCTAATTTGTCATCTAATTCTTCAATTCTTTCAAAAGCCGCATTAGTAAGTTCCACGGCTGAAATCTCTTTATTTTTTAAAGCTAAGCTTTGCTCTGCAGCTGATTTTCTTAAAAGCTCGTTCATAATATCTCCTTAAAGCTAATTCATAATCTGATTTTATGATAAAAATAACATTTTCGCAAGTACTACAGCTTTTGCATTTTCCTGCTGATGTCAGAATGAATTCTGTTTGCACGATAAAGGTAGTTTGTCAGTTTTTCATAATTAGCTTTTGTTTCACCATACGGAACCTTCATTGCAATAAGCTCATCCACATTGTCATTTATACTTGTTAAAGTATCTAAAGACTCGCTTAAATCAGCAATTGATTTAAACTTTTTAGATACTTTAGAAAAAACATTTTTCGTCATATATCTCGCAAAAAGTTTTAAAGGCGAAAGTTGTTTTTTTGTTTTTCCGATTTTGGGCGTAAGCCTTTCTGATAAATTTCTTTTTGCATACTCGTTTTTTAATTCCGAAAGTTCATTTTCAAGTTGTTTAGCCTTGATTTTCAAATCCATTACATCAAGAAGTTTGCCCAGAATTTCGGTACCCTTAATTTTATTGTTTAAAAGCTCAAGTGCTTCTTCTTTTTCCGCAATAAGACATTCCAATTTTAATGTTTTATCATCAAGGTTTCTAAAAGAATTACTGTTCAATATATTTAAATCGTAATCGTTTATTCTGTTTATGTTGTTTTGGAATAAATTATTGTTCATCTCAAACTACCTAAAACATCTAAATATAAAAATTTGCATTTTTCTTTATGAGTTATTGTCAAGACTTTATTCAATCGTATAAACTTTCTTGTAATAAAGCATTGTGCCAACAATTGTCAACACAATATTAGGCATCCATGCCGCTAAAAATGCAGGCAAAGTTCCTGTTTCGCCAAACGAAATCGACAAAGCTCTAATCAGATAATACGCAAAAATAATTAAAATACTGAACAAAAACCCTCTGTTATAACGAACTCTTGGAGGAGTAATAGCAAGAGGAACAGCGATTAATACAAGTGCAATTGTAGTCAAAGGTAATGCAAGTTTATCAAAAAGTTCAATATGTATAATATTTCTTTGTTTACCATCCAGTGCATTAAATCTGATATAATTAATCAGCTTGGTAAAATTCATTTCTTTGGCTACGTTTTTGTTTAGTTCTTTTGACATATCAAGTCCGAATTTCACAACTGAACTGTCAAAAAGAGTTGTATTCAAGACTTTTCCGTCATCTCCGACAGTGTACACAGCACCTTTTTGAAATTCCCAGCCCTCGGGAGAAGTTTTACCCTCATCGGCTTGAAGAACCTGAATAGTTCCTGATTTTGCGGTATCAAGAACGGTAATATTATGCAAAACTTTGTCTTCGCAGTATCCTACATAAAAAAGTCTTTTCAAACTTCCAAAGTCATTAAGTTCTTTAAATACAAAATTTTGTTTACCTTCAGGAATATTTTTCTGCCCTAATGACCACAATGCCAAATCCTTTGACTGCTTAGTCATTACAGGTACAATTGTTTCATTAATTACAAAACTGAAAACGGACATAACTATTGCAAAAATAAATATCGGTTTTGCAATTCTGTTAAGTCCTATTCCGCATGCTCTCATAACGGTAATTTCTGATTTTAAACTCAAATTATTCAAAGTCATTACTGTCGAAAGCAGTACACCCATAGGAATAGTCATAACAATTACTTGAGGCAAATTCAGAATAATCATCATTAATGCAACATTAAAAGGAATTCCGAATAAGGAAATTTGTTTAATTAGAGTAATAAATGTATCCGACGCAAAGATAATTGACGTAAATACGGCTACACCCATTATAAACATTTCTATAACCTGTCTGAGGATATATTTGTCAAGTAATTTTATATTCTTAAGCTGTTCCATAATTCAATAATACCTGAAATATTCCTATTTATCAAATTCAAGAAGAACTTTTAACACTTCTTTTTCTTTGTTTTTCTCAAAGGCTTCAATTGCATCATCAGCCTTGTAACGAGCTGAAATCAAAGGGGAAAAATCAATTTTTTCTGATTTCAAAAGTCTTAATGCTGCACCGAACTGACCGCAGCGAGAACCGAGAACAGTAATTTCATCGATTACAATCGGAGCAAGATTAAATTCTTTTGATGCCGCAACAGTACTTTTCAAAACAAGTACGCCGCGCGGTTTTGTAAGAGCCAATGCTGTTTCAAAACCTGAAATAGAACCGGTAGCTTCAACCACAACATCATAAACTTTTTCAACTTTTAAATCCTGCAATAGTTTAGTTTCAACCCCTTGAGCACGCGCAATATCAAGTTTATTTTGGTGTTTGCCCACAAGAGTAACATCAATATTTTGAGCATTCAAAGTTAATGCAGTAATCAAACCTAATTTTCCGTCACCTAGAACAATAACTTTTTCAAACGGTTTTATATGCAATTGTTCGGTTATTTCGCAAGCTGCTGCAAGAGGTTCTACAAAAACTGCCTGCTCATCGGTTACGTTATCAGGAACCTCAAAAAGAACTTCTAAAGGCATTGTAAAATATTCTGCAAAACATCCGTCTTTTCTCCAAATGCCCAATGTATGACGGTCAGGACAATGACGGTACATTTTTTCTGCACAATAAGAACAGTTAGGAGCTTTACATCCGTAACTTATCTCTGAAACAACGCGTTTGCCCAGCAGTGATTGGTCTTCGTCATTAATTTCTTCAACAACACCGACAGCCTCGTGTCCTAAAATTCCTTTATATCCCATATAACCTTTTGTAATCTCATAATCAGTATTACAAATTCCCGCTAAAGTAACTCGAACAAGAGCTTCGCCTTTTTGCGGAACAGGCTTTTTATAATCATTAACTAATTTCAATCCTTCATCAAATACAACAGCTTTCATTTCTCTCTCCCTTTTCTTTTAAATTATAAAACAAAAACAGGAAATTTACATAATAGTTAACAGTTGTGACAATTTAGCAAAATAAAAAGGCGGTTTTAAAACCGCCCTTATAACTATTCCATTCCTAATATATTTCCTATTGATTATCTAACAACTTTTGTTACGAAATTTGCAATTTCAAAAAATGAATCTTTTACGAATTCTTTTGCCAATGTTGGGATTGGTCTGTCTTCAATTACATCAAATACATAATAAATCGGATCTTTTGATGTGTTGAAACGCATTCTTCTGTCTTTCTTTTCCAAGAATTTGTAATCTTCAAGATTAAATTCTTGTTCTTCAACTTTATTATTTGTTTTTCTAACCAATGTACCAAATGAAGTCTGTGCCATCTTTTTCTCTCTCTTATCTCTTACATATATATAAAGTATATAAGCGAGAAAAAATTGCTTTTTTGTTTTATCTTAAATTAACATTTGTTTACAATAGGAAATTTACTCACCAAGTTCAATTATATCTGATGAACTTAAGGCAAGGTTTTTGCCGATTGATTTTTCAAGTTCTGCTTTTGCAGAGTTATATTGATACAAGGCATTGTAATAACTCAATTGTGCCTGCTGGTAATTAATCTGAGCGTCTTTAAGCTCTGTGGGGCTTGCTTCGCCTACTCTATATCTGCCGTAAGACAGTTCATAGTTTTCTTTCGATTGTTTTACGTTAAGCAAAGCAACAGGCATTTGATTTTTCTTTTCTTCAAGTTTTAAGAATGAATTTTGAATTTCTAAATAAATCTGATTTTGAGTATTCTTTGCGTTTGCAAGTTCTTTGTCGTAAAGATAGCGTGCTTCTTTAATTTCATTTTTAATAAGCATTCCGTTAATAGTCGGGAAGTTCAAATATCCACCTATGTTATAACCGTAATTGGAATTCCAGCTTCTTCCGCCTCGCTGGTATTGACCCTCTACAGACAATTTCGGGAAATACGACTTTTTAACAAGCTTTAAAGTTTGATTTGCGCTTTCAACTTTTAATTCAGCAAGTTTTAATTCCGGTCTTGCTTCACGAGCTATTTCTATTGACTGATTAAAAGTAACGTCAACAGGCTGGTATTTCAGACGTTCCTGCACATTATAAGAGTCAATAAACGGTACACCCATTATGTTATTCAAACGTGCAACAGCTAAGTTTACGGCGTTATCAGCCTGGATTAACTGCAATTTTGCATTACTCAAATTAACTTCGGCAATAGTTACGTCAACTTTCGGGTTCATACCTATTTCGTAAAATGCTTTTGCCTGATTATAAAACATTTCAAACTTGTTGACGGTATCTTCCGAAACTTTTTTATTTTCAAAAGCATATAAAAGATTGTAATATGCGTCTTTTGTTTGGTAAATTACATCATTTATTGTAGCTGCAAGTGTAGTCTTATAAGCTTCATAATCAAGACGTTTAATTGTTGCCTGATTTTGAGTTACGCCAAAGTCATAAAGCATTTGCTGCAATGTAACCTGACCAAGAATATAGTAGTTGAAAGTCAGGTTTTGTCCCAATGCATCAGACAATTGAAGTTGACGAATTTTTGTATAACCTGTTTGCCAGCTTAATTGAGGAAAATAATTTGACCAAACCTGTTTTATTCTCGCATCTGAGGCCAAAATATCATGAAATGCGGCATTAATTTGCGGATTATTGCCGAGCGCAAGTTCAATACATTTATCAAGTGTCATGTCGATATTTTTTTCAACACCGCCCTCAATTACAAAGTCAGCCTTACTTTCAGGGTTAGGTAATACTGCATCTGCAGAAGGGTATTCTTTTTCGTTCACTTTGTTGCCGAAATCTTCTGCAAACCCTGATAGAGAAGTCATACTTATTATTAAAGATAATGTTATTATTTTTTTGAACATTTAGTTATCCTTTTTTAATCTTTTAGCTTTTTGTGCAGTGTACACTTTGAGTTTTTCTACCATTACGAAAAACGCAGGAACCAAGAATGTCCCTATAAACGCAACCGCCATCATTCCGCCGAACACTGTCATACCAACTGAATTACGGCTTGCTGCACCTGCGCCTTTTGCAAATACAAGAGGAAGCAAACCTAATATAAATGCAATATTAGTCATCATTACGGCTCTAAATCTCAATTTTGCCGCCTGCATAGCTGCTTCCATAATACCCATACCGTTTTCATGCGCCTCTTTCGCAAACTCAATAATCAAAATTGCCTGTTTTGTAGACAAACCGATTAACATAACAAGTCCGATTTGAGAATACAAGTCAAGAGAATATCCCGAAACATACTGGAAGAATAATGCACCGACAAGTGCAATCGGAGAAATCAACAATACTGCAATCGGAAGCATCCAGCTTTCGTACAAACCGACTAAGAACAAATAAATAAATACCAACGACATTGCAAGGATAGGCCCGATTTGACCGCTTGATTGTTTTTCCTGTAATGAGCTTCCCGCCCATGCATAGCCCATATCTTTTGGCAAAACTTCATCCGAAATATTTTCCATAGCTGTCATAGCCTGACCTGAGCTTACTCCGCTTCTTGCCTGTCCGTTAATAGTAATTGACGGATACATATTGAACCTTGTAATACTGTAAGGTCCGACAACATTGCTGACAGATACTACTGATGATAACGGAACCATTCCGCCCTGCCTGTTTCTTACATAAATTTTATCAATATCAGACGGTTTTTCTCTAAATTCCGAATCCGCCTGCAAATATACACGATAAACACGACCGTATTTATTAAAGTCGTTTACATAAGATTTTCCGAAATATCCTGATAGTGCCGAATAAATTTCCGAAATATCTACACCCTGAGCAAGTGCCTTTGCTTCGTCAACTTTTATCATTAACTGCGGCAGGTTAGCTGTATATGATGTATAAACCATTTGGAAAGCCGAACTTTTATTAGCATCTGCAATAAGTTTAACGGCTTCTTCATAAAGCTGCTGAGGAGTTCTGTCGCCTTTATCCAAAAGCTGGTATTCAAACCCGCCGAACATACCCAAACCTGAAATTGAAGGAGGTGAAAATGCTGCAATAGTTGCTGAAGGGTAGTTTGCAAACTCTTTTTGAATTTTACTCAAAATTGTCTGCATTTGTAAATCTTTGCTTTTACGTTTTGACCAATCGGTTAATTCTGCAACGATTAAAGCTGTATTTTCGCCCGAAAAACCTACAAGGTTAATTGTTGTTTTAACTCCGGGGATTTTTAAAATTCTGTCTTCAACCTCTGTTGCAACCATATCTGTTCTTGACGCTGATGAACCGTCAGGAAGCTGAATTTGCGCAAAAATCGCACCCTTATCTTCTACAGGCAAAAAGCCTTTTGGAATTAAATAAAACATTGCAAGCGTAAACAATACAACTCCCGCAAACACAGTCAAAGTAAGCTTTGTGGAATTAGTAAATATTTTTACACCTTCAAGATATTTATCTCTTATACCATTAAACCAGTCATCAAATTTTTGAATAAATTCAAAATCAGCCTTTTCTTCACCTGATTTTAAAATCATTGCACAAAGAGCAGGCGCAAGCGTCAATGCAACAAGTGTTGAAAGACCGATTGAGGAAGCAATACACAGAGCAAACTGTCTGAACATCTGCCCCGTAATACCGGACATAAATGATACTGGTACAAATACTGCCATTAATACTAAAGAAGTAGCAAGAACCGCACTGAATACCTCTTTCATAGTTATCTCGGTTGCTGTTTTAGGGTCCTTACCCTCCTGAATATGTCTTTGAGTATTTTCAAGTACAACAATTGCGTCGTCAACAACAAGCCCTACTGCAAGAACCAATCCGAACAGAATTAACAGGTTTATTGAAAATCCTAACAGGTTCATAAATATAAATACACCGATAAGAGAAACAGGGATAGCCGCAAACGGTATAAGCGCAGCGCGCCCGCTTCCCAAAAACAGATAAGTTACAGCACCTACAAGCAACACAGCCAAACCGATTGCTGAAATAACCTCTTTAATAGACTCTCTTACAAACTCTGTTTCGTCACGTTCTATCTCATATACAATACCTTGCGGAAAACTTTTGCTTAATTCTGCCATTTTTGCGCGAATTTTGTTTGACAAATCAATTGCGTTTGCTTCAGGCAGCTGGCTTATTGAAATAATAGCCGAATCTTTTCCTCCGATACGAGAGAAGAACGAATAACTTTCAGCACCCAATTCAACTCTTGCTATATCTTTAAGCCTTATTTGAGAACCGTCAGCTTTAGAACGGACAATAATATTTTCAAATTCTGTTACATCTTTCAAACGACCTTTTGTACGCATTGTAAGCTTAATCATCTGCTTATTTTTCATAGGTTCAACACCCAAATCACCCGCCGGGACCTGTGTGTTTTGAGATTGAATTGCAGCATTAACCTCAGATACAGAAACACCTAAATTAGCCATTTTTGTTGCGTCGAGCCAAATTCTCATTGAATAATCGGAAGAGCCAAATACCTGAACTTTACCAACACCTTTAATACGTGCAAGTTCATCTTTAATATATATAGATGCATAGTTTGCAACATACAAAGAGTCATAAGTATGTGTCGGAGAGTTTACCGCAATCATCATAATACCGGGGCCGCCCGTTGATTTTTTTACAGACAAGCCGTAACGCTTAACCTCTTCCGGCAGACGCGGTGTAACCAATTGCAACTGGTTTTGAACATTTACAACCGCCATATCAGGGTCTGAACCAATATTAAAATACAAAGTCAACTGATACTGACCGTTTTGAGAAGTTGATGACATATAAATCATATCTTCAACACCGTTCAATTGCGCCTCAACGGGAGCTGCAATTGTATCAGCAACAACGTCAGAACTTGCACCTGCATAAGTAGCTGTAACAACAACCTGAGGCGGTGTAATTGACGGATACTCTTCAAGAGGAAGCTGTGTAATCATCAACATGCCTGCAAGCATAATAGCAAGTGAAATTACTATCGCAAGTTTGGGGCGTTTTATAAATAAATTTCCTGAATTTTCCATTATATCCCTTTATTTTTTATCAGTGACCTGTTCTGTTTTAATTTTCTTCATTTCTTCATCAGTAACAATTCTGACTGGTTTACCCGGAGTAACTTTTTGAAGACCTTCTGTTACAATTCTGTCGCCTTTCTGTAAACCTTCAGAGATAATCCAGTTATGTCCTTTTTGCTCTCCGGTTTTTACATAAACCAGCTGAGGAACTTCGTTTTCATCAAGCTTATATACATATTTGCCAGCCTGATTTTCCATAACCGCAGTAACAGGTGCAACAGGAACTTCTACAGGTTTGTTTGCATACAATTTTACTGTTACAAATTCACCGTGAATAAGTTCATTATTAGGGTTTTCAAAAGTAGCACGCATTGTTACAGTACCTGTTGAAACATCAACTTTGTTATCTTGAAAATCCTGTACACCGTCAAATTCATATTTTGTTCCGCCTGCTAACAACAATTCTACTTTTCTGTCTTTGTTAGCCTCTCCGTCGCCTGCCGCAAGAGCTTGGAAATCACTTGAATCCAACGGGAAAGTAATATAAATAGGATTTGTACTGTTTATAGTTGTCAATGCACCTGCCGAAGGTGAAACATAGTTTCCGACAGTAACATTAATTATACCTACTTTACCGTCAACAGGAGCTTTAACTCTTGTATAGCCCAAATTACGATTTGCATCATTATATTGTGCCTGAGCAGAACTCAATTGAGCTCTTAATGCATCTCGGTTAGAAAGCATTTGATCATATTGAGATTTTGCAATGTAGTCTTTTTTTACAAGTTCATTTGCACGTGCAAGCTGTTTTTCCGCGTAAGTTAATTGTGCAGATAAGTTCTTTATATTTGCAGCAGCCACATTTGAGGCATTTTCAAATTCTTGAGATTCAATTTCAAATAATACCTGCCCCTCTTTTACAAAGTCGCCTTCTTTAAAATAACTTTTCATCAAATATCCAGCAATACGAGCAAGAACATCGACTCTATATTTTGAAACAACTCTTCCGGGTGCTTCGAAACTTCTTATTACACTTTGATTTTGAATTTCCATAACAGAAACCGCAGGAGCCGGCTTATTTTTCATAGCTTTTCCCTGCATTATATTACCGAATAATGAAAACCCGTATCTGATTAATACTGCACCAATAATTACAGCTAATAATATTATAATATTTTTCTTCATTTGCTCTCCCTTTTTTACGACACTGTGTCGCTTATGGCTGGATTTTTATATCTTGCTAAATTGTTTTGTTGTAAAAACAACAAAATAATTTTATTATAAATAAAAATAATATGTCAATAAGAAATTTGGGAAAAATTTACCTGCTGTTAAGATGAATTGGGTTATATAATTTTAGTATGCTTTAAAAGCTCTAAAATTTTTCTTAACGCTCTGCCTCTGTGTGAAATTTCATTTTTCTCTTCTTCTGACATTTGTGCCATACTTTTAGATGTACCTTCAACAATAAATATCGGGTCATAACCAAAACCGTTTAGACCTGATTGCTCTTTTGCAATGTCTCCATGACATTCTCCGCGTGTTTGGAATAAAATATTTCCACCCTCATCCACAAGTGTCATTGCACAGACAAATTTTGCTTTACGGTTATTTGCATTTTTAATCGCATAAAGAAGCTTATCAATTCTAGCTTGTGCCGTATCTGCATAACGTGCAGAATGAATTCCCGGTGCGCCGTTCAAAGCTTCCACACACAAACCGGAATCATCAGCAAGTGAAATCATTCCGCTTAATCTTGCAGCTTCACGAGCCTTAATCAATGAATTCTCTTCAAAAGTCTCACCGTTTTCTACCGGTTCAAAACCCTGTGGCGGCAAAACAAATTCAATGTCAGTACCTTGTGCAATCTCATTTATTTCTTGCAGTTTATGTGCATTCCCTGTTGCAAAAACTATTTTCATCACCATACCCTCTCGGCGAAATTAATTATTTTCCAAACCTTCTCTGTCTGTTTTGAAATTCTTCAACGGCATTTGCAAGAGAATTTCTATCAAATTCAGGCCAAAATTCATTCACGACAAGAATTTCAGAATATGCAATCTGCCACAAAAGATAGTTTGAAACTCTCATCTCACCGCCTGTTCTGATTAACAAATCAGGATCCGGAATGTTTTTTGTATACAAATGTTTTGAAATAACATCTTCGGTTATTTCATCTGCCGACAATCCCTGTTGTGCAATTGATTTAAAAGCATGAACTATCTCATCGCGCGCACCGTAATTAAATGCAATCTGTAAAGTTACACCCGCATTATTCTGTGTGGTTTCAACCGAATTGTTAAGAATTTTTTGAAGTTTTGGACTCAATTTTTCAATATCACCGATAAATTTTATTCTAACACCCTCGGAATGCATTTCTGCAAGTTCATTTGTAAGAGTAATTGCAAGAAGTTCCATCAAAAATTCAACTTCTTCTTTTTTTCTGTTCCAATTTTCGGTTGAAAATGCATAAACTGTTAAATATTTTATGCCAAAATCCTTGCAGGCGCGCAAAGTATTTTTTAAAGCATCTACACCTTTTTTATGTCCCATTGCAGACGGCAGATTTCTTTCCTTAGCCCATCTTCTATTGCCGTCCATAATTATTGCAATATGCTGTAAGTTTGTCTGCTTAACGATTTCAGACACTCTTAAATCTTTTTCTACTGTATTCATAACACTTATTATATTGCAAAATATTTAAAATTACAATCAATTCGTTTGTAAAAATATATGTTTGTGTGATAATTTTAATGGAAGCTAAAAATATAATAGCGAAGTACACAATATAAAAAAGGAAAACAAAAAATGGCAAGAAAAACTCCATTAGAAAAAATCAGAAACATTGGTATTGCCGCTCACATCGACGCAGGTAAAACCACTACTACTGAACGTATTTTGTTTTACACAGGTAAAACCCACAAAATCGGTGAAACTCACGACGGTGCTGCTGTAACTGACTTTATGGAACAAGAAAAAGAACGCGGTATTACAATCCAATCAGCAGCTGTAACAGCTGAATGGAACGGACACCAAATTAACATCATCGATACCCCGGGCCACGTTGACTTTACAATCGAAGTTGAACGCTCACTCCGTGTATTAGACGGTGTTGTTGCGGTATTCTGTGCGGTTGGCGGTGTTCAATCTCAATCAGAAACTGTTTGGAGACAGGCTAACAGATACGAAGTTCCTCGTATGGTATTCGTAAACAAAATGGACAGAACAGGTGCTGATTTCTACAGAGTTGTAGACCAAATCCAAAACAGACTTGGTGCAAACGCTGTTCCTATCCAATTGCCTATCGGTGCAGAAGATAAATTTACAGGTTTGGTTGACTTGATGACAATGAAAGCTGAAATTTATACAAACGATTTGGGTACTGATATTAGAGAAGAAGAAATCCCTGCTGAATTGGCTGAAAAAGCTAAAGAATACAGAGACGCAATGGTTGAAGCTATCGCATCAGAAGATGACGCTTTAATGGAAAAATTCTTTGAAGATCCTGAATCTATTACAGTTGAAGAATTAAGAGCAGGTTTGAGAAAAGCTGTTTGCGAAAATAAAATCGTTCCTGTTTGCTGCGGTACAGCATTCAAAAACAAAGGTGTTCAATTGCTGTTAAACAATGTTGTTTACTACATGCCTTCACCTGTTGACGTAAAAGCTATCGAAGGCGAACTTGAAGACGGAACAAAAACTGAAAGACACTCTTCAGACTCTGAACCGTTCGCAGCTCTTGCTTTCAAAGTTATGACTGACCCTTATGTAGGTCGTTTAACATTCTTAAGAGTTTACTCAGGCGTAATCACATCAGGTTCTTATGTTCTTAACGCTACTAACGGCAAAAAAGAACGTATCGCACGTTTGGTTCGTATGTACGCTGACCAAAGACAAGAAGAACAAGAAGTTTACGCTGGCGACATCTGTGCAGCAGTTGGTTTGAAAGATACAACAACAGGTGATACATTGTGTGACGAAAAAGCTCCTATCATCTTAGAAAGAATGAGCTTCCCCGAACCGGTTATCTCTGTTGCTATTGAACCTAAAACAAAAGCTGACCAGGATAAAATGGGTATCGCTCTTCAAAAATTGGCTGAAGAAGATCCTTCATTCCGTGTTAAATCTGACACAGAAACAGGTCAAACAATCATTTCAGGTATGGGCGAACTTCACCTTGATATCATCGTTGACCGTATGTTAAGAGAATTCAAAGTTGAAGCTAACATCGGTAAACCTCAGGTTGCTTACCGTGAAACAATTCGCGGAAACGCTGACCAAGACTCTAAATTCATCCGTCAATCAGGTGGTAAAGGTCAATATGGTCACGTTAAAGTTAGAATTGCACCTGCAGGCGAAAACGAAGGTTTTGTATTCGAAAACAAAATCGTTGGTGGTGCTGTTCCTCGTGAATACATCGAACCTGCAAGAAAAGGTATGGAAGAAGCTCTTGAAGGCGGTATCTTAGCAGGCTTCCCGATGATTGACGTTAAAGTTGAACTTTACGATGGTTCTTACCACGAAGTTGACTCTTCTGAAATGGCGTTCAAAATCGCAGGTTCTATGGCAATCAAAGAAGGCTGCCGCAAAGCTCAACCTTGCATTCTTGAACCTATGATGAAAGTTGAAATCGAAATTCCTGATGAATTCACAGGTACAATTATCGGTGATATTTCAAGAAGACGTGGACGTATTGAAGGTCAAGAACCTCAAGGCAATACAGGAAACGTAATCGTAAGAGCTATGGTTCCTCTTGCAAATATGTTCGGTTATGCAACAGACTTGAGAAGTAACACTCAAGGCCGCGGCACATTCTCAATGGAATTCGACCACTACGAACAGGTTCCTGCTAACGTAGAAAAAGAAATCATTGAAAAATCTGGAGCTAAAGCGTAACGCAAGCGACCAAGACTAAATCTAAAAAGACTCTCTTATAGAGAGTCTTTTTTTCATACACTTGAATTATTTCAAAACATGGGTTATAATAGAAAAATAGAAAGACGGAGGTATTTATATGTCAAGATTTAAGCATAGTGCTGTGATTGCCCCCCCCCCGACAATATCGGTTTAAACTTTTTTAGGGCATTTACTTTAGCGGAGCTTTTAATCACTTTAGCAATCATTGGTGTGGTTGCGGTTATTGTGTTGCCTAGTTTAATGACCAATATTAACGACAGGGTTAACGCGGAAAAAATCAGAAGTACAAAGTACAAGTTTACTAAAGCTACGGACCACATGAAATCGTTAGGGCTTATCGGACCTTATCCAAGTACGGACGCATTCGTTGACGAATTACAAAAGTATTTCAAGATTGCTAAGCGTTGTGACGCTAATCATTTAAGAGCCTGCTGGCCTACTGATACCGTTAAACTCGAAGATGGAACAGAATGGAATATTGCTGATACCAAAACCGGTAAAAATCTTAAAATGGAAAAGAATGAACATAGCGATTATTCAAGTAATAATGTAGGAATTATTACGGCTGACGGTACACCGATGATTTTAAGTTACAACAAGAAATGTCAAGCGTTAGACCCGATGAAAACGTATGGGTGGTCTACTAGTAACGGCAAACCTGAAACTAATGCTACTGCAGGATGTGTGGCAGCGGTATTTGAAATAAATGGTCACAGCAGACCGAATACATTTAGAAAGGATGTTGTAGCATTTAACGCTAATGGTTTAGGAAGCGCTTGTTCAATAGAAATCGATGGCAAGTGTTTTGGTGCAGCGTTTATACTTACTCCAATGAGCTATGCAGAATGTGCAGGAGAGAATGCGACATATCCTGATAGAACAACAGAAGCTGGCTCATACGCTAAATCATTAGGGATAAAATATTGTTATTTTGCAAATGACTATTGGGCAGGCGCAGTAAAACAGTGTAACGGAGTATCTAACATGCCAACCTTGGCAGACCTTGCTAAAATAGCAAGTCTATTATACGAAGGCAATCCAACAATAGGATTAACAAGCTATGTAGACAACCTCACCTACAACGGTAAAGCAAGTCAATATGGGTTTCCTGAACCGTACTTCTTTATTTGGTCGGGTGAGGAGACTGGCACTAATGGCCGCAACAGCCCCGGTAGGGACTTCTACACCACGTACACGTGCACCTACGGCAACGACGTCCGCCGGAACTCTAGAACTTTGGGGCTGTGTGTAGTGGATTAATCATTCTAATTTAGTCATAAAAAAAGTCGAGGTATATACCTCGACTTTTTTTATTCTATGATTTTAAGTTTTCTACAAACTTTATACCGAGTTCTTTTAGTTTTTCCATAACTGCGTTTGTAGCAGTTATTTCAATACCGTTATTCTTCACTACAGCAGGCGTGTGATGTTTATTTACAATCTCGATAACCTCATTATACAAATATGTTCTGTCCTTGTTTGGTTTTGCATTTTTAGGTACATAGATATTTTTGCCGCTAAAACTCGGCGCAATCGGGGTAACTTGCATAATATATTCTCCTTTTCTGTTTTTATAATATCATAAACCAAGAAGAATATTCTGTTTTTTATTAAATTTTATGAAAATATCTTAAATGAAGCTTCGACGTTTTTGTCTACAACACTTTTTACGGATTCATATTCAGTTTGTAAAGCATTGTGTTCTGTATCAAGTTTTTTCAGTTCAAGGTCAAGCTTGTTATCTTTATTTTCAAGGTCAGCCATATCTTGAGTATATTTTGATTCAGCTCTTGCAATTGCTCTTTCGTCTTTAACTTCCTGAATACAATTATCCTCGGAAATTGTAGTAGCTTTGAAACCTCTTTCTTTGGTTGAGTAATATTCAAGCCTTAATGTGCCGTCTCTCAATGCAGCTTCAAATGTCTGATTATCTTTAAGCGGTGATTTTTGAACATTTCCGGCCGTGCCTGTTCCTTCACTTGCATAGATATAATGGTCGTCATTTGCAGCTTTACCCGGTTCATTTGTATATGTAAAGTATCCACAAGATTGCATTTTATCAAAAATATTTCTGTAATATTTCAAAGCACTTGTATTATCGAGTTCTGCCGCTGATTTGAAAGAATTCATATCATAGGGAGTTCTGTAAGGAACACCGTTATTGCCTGTGCCGACTCTTAAATATGCCTCTGTTATTGCCATTGCATAATCATATAAGTCGCGTGCTTCTTTGGATGTTCCTTCATAATTTATAGGAACGCCATCAAAACTTACATAGCCTTCGCCTATTGTATACCCGCCTGTAACAGGGTTGATTGTTTCAGTCCATGAAATAGTCGGTGTACTGGTTTCATGTTCTTCATCACCAACATTTATGCCTACTGCTTCAAAATATTTATCCCAAGCTTCATGTATTTGCTCCTGTACCTTAGCTTTTGCCTGCATGTCATCGCTATTTACCTGAACAGTAATATCTGCTTGAGAATATGCATACCCCGGAGCAAGTGAGTCTGATTTTTGGCCTAATGCTGCCAAAAATGCGTTATAATTTCCTCGTGACTTATCATAAGCGTTTGCAATATCATTAGTTACCAAAACTCTTCCTTTTGTATCGGTAACAACATATTGTTTTGAACTTTCAGCCATTTGAAGATTTGTCATCAAATTATATGAAATATCTGTGTAATTAGCGTCAGCACCGTTAAAACCTGTTAATACCGTTAATTTTGTAGTATTAAGAGCCTCGTTATATGCATTGGTAATTTGTTGAGTCTGATCCGCAAGACGTTGTTTTGAATAAGAAATAGCCTGACCGGTATTTTCGTTATCGGTCAATCGAGCCGTTATGCTTAATAATCTTGCTTGAGAAGCTGCCATTCCCATTGTTTTTACCCTTTCTGTAGACATTGATTGACTTGTTTGAGGCTGTAATAGTGCCTTTAGTCATGTCTACGGCTCTTTTTATTTAAATCTTTAGTTAATTTTAACTTTTGTAAAGAAATTGTAATAAAATTACGTATAACAAAATAAATGCTTGCAAAATAATATTTGAAGTATAATTTAATTATGAAAACTAAACTTTTAATAGAACAGCATTTTCACGGAGCTTTTGGAATTGATTTTAATACCGCAGCAGTTGATGATGTTTTATTTCTTTCAAAAGAAATTTTAAAATACGGAATAGGCGGAATTTTTCCGACAATCGTTACGGACAGCGTCGAAAATACTAAACGTGCAATTTCTGTAATAAAAGAAGCTTCTCAAAAACAAACTTCTGATATGGCACGTATTCTCGGAATACATTTGGAAGGAATTTTTCTTAATCCCGAAAAAAAAGGAATTCATAACCCCGAACATTTTTTAAAACCAACTATTGAAAATTATAAATTAATTGAAGATAATTTTATAAAAATAGTTACTCTTGCACCTGAATTTGATGAAGGATTAATCGACTTTTTGCACCAAAAAGGCATAAAAGTTCAGACAGGGCATTGCGTCGGAGGTGATTTAAACGACTGCAACGGAGTTACTCATCTTTTTAATGCAATGACAGGAATTAGCCACAGAGGAAGTTCTACAGCACTTTCTGCACTCATTAACGACAACATTTACACTGAAATTATATCAGACGGCGTGCATGTTTCCGATGATGCGTTAAAACTTGTGTTCAAAACAAAACCTGCAGACAAAATTATTTTAATAAGCGATTGTCTGCCATGTACAAAAAGCTGTCTTAAAGAATTTACATTTGCAGATGAAAAAGTTTATTACAATGGCTCAAAAGCTACTTCAAAAGACGGAACTCTTGCGGGAAGCACAGCTTTACTGCCTGATATAGTAAAACGTCTTGCAAAACAAAATTTATTTAATCCCGAATATATAAATAATCCGTATAAATACCATAATATTGATTTTGACGGTTTCATAGAATGGGATGATGAATGGAATATTTTAGAGGTTAATTATGAAAAGTGATAACATAAAATCAGGAATAGCAAGAACTCCTCACCGCGGGCTTTTAATGGCAACAGGAGTCAGCCGTAAAAATATGAAAGCACCTTTTATCGGTATTGCAAGTTCATTTTCTGATTTAGTACCCGGGCATATAGGAATGCGCGATTTGGAACGACAAATCGAAAAAGGTATCCACAGCGCAGGCGGACAATCGTTTATTTTCGGAGTTCCCGCAATATGTGACGGAATTGCAATGGGTCACAGCGGAATGCGCTATTCACTTCCCTCAAGAGATTTAATCGCTGATTGTATAGAAAGTGTTGCCGCAGCTCATCAACTTGACGGGATAGTCTTGCTTTCAAATTGTGACAAAATCACTCCCGGAATGTTAATCGGAGCACTTCGTTTGAACATTCCCGCAATTATTGTAACAGCAGGCCCTATGCTTGACGGAGAATGCGGAAATCATCATAAATTAACAATGGTTACAGGTTCTTTTGAAGCTGTCGGTAAATTCAGAAAAGGTGAAATTTCAGAAGATGAACTTTTAGCACTCGAAGAAGCTTCGTGTCCGTCTGCAGGCGCTTGTCAGGGAATGTATACCGCAAACACAATGGCTTGCCTGACAGAAGTTATGGGAATGAGTTTACCTTATTGTTCAACCGCTTCCGCCGTATCTTCTCAAAAACGACGTATAGCATTTGAAAGCGGTTTGCAGATATTGGAAATGGTTAAAAACGATATTAAACCGTCAGATATTATAACACGTGAAAGTCTTAGAAAAGCAATTATTGCAGACCTTGCACTCGGCGGTTCGACAAACACTTTTTTACATATTCTTGCAATTGCAAACGCAGGCGGAATTGATATTACATTGAGTGATTTTGAAGAGCTAAGCGGAAAAATTCACCAGACTGTAAAAATTAATCCGTCCTCAACACTTACGATGACAGATTTCCATAACGCAGGCGGAATTCCAGCATTAATGCAGTCATTAAATCTTATCAATGAAAATGTATACCGAAACAAAGATATAATTCCCGATTATGACAAATCAACTTATACACAGGCAGGGCTTGCTGTTTTATACGGCAACATTGCAAAAGACGGCTGTGTAATAAAGACATCGGGCGTTGCTCCTGAATGCTACCAATTTGAGGGAACGGCAAAAACATTTGACAGTGAAGAAGATGCAATGTCTGCACTTGAAAATGACGAAATTAAAGAAGGCGACGTTATCGTAATTCGCTATGAAGGCCCGAAAGGCGGTCCGGGAATGCGCGAAATGCTTGCACCGACATCTCTTTTGGTCGGCAAAGGCTTAGGAAAAAAATGCGCGCTTATAACTGATGGAAGATTTTCGGGTGCAACAAGAGGAATATGCGTCGGACATATTTGTCCTGAAGCCGCAAACGGGGGAGTTATCGCGTTAATAGAAAACGGCGACAAAATCAAAATTGATATTGAAAAACGCTTAATTGAACTTATAGTTGAAGAAACAGAACTTGAAAAACGAAGACAAAATTTAAAACCTTTTGAACCGCGTGTAAAATCAGGCTATCTGGCAAAATACGCTAAAAATGTTCAAGATGCCTCACATGGAGCAATAGTTTAACGTTTTTCTTCTTTGCGGACAAATTTTAAATCATAACCCAGAATATCTGCAATAATAAGCATTTCACGATGGGTTATTGTTTCATTTCGGAGTTTATTAGACAGATTGTTTAAAGAATAAGGTTTATTTAATCTTTTTCCAAGTGCCGCTGCCAACTCTGTCAAAGAAATATTTACATCCAAAAGCACCTTTTTTAAATCGTTGATAATCATTTAACACTCCATTTATATATGTAATATTTTACTTTATGCTTAAAAAATAACTAAATAAATTCAATACCCCATTGACAATTGAACGAATATATGTAATGCTAAACATATACGTTAGTAACATAAAGGGAATTAAATGAAAAACGCATTCACTCTGGCAGAGGTTTTAATCACTCTTGCCATTATCGGTGTAGCTGCTGCACTCACAATGCCGGTATTAATTAGTAAATATCGTGAACAGGTTACGATGAATAAGTTGAAAAAGTTTTATTCAACTATGGCTCAGGCGCAATTACGCTCAGTCACAGATAATGGAGAAATTGAAACCTGGGATTGGGTTCCAGACGGTGGAGAAAGTAACAATCAAATTGTATTAAACTGGTTCAATAAATATTTTGGACAATATTTACAAAAAATAGAAATCATCGATAATAAAAAGCTTAATGATGATAACGAACTTGTGGACAGCGGAGTTTTTGTAATGCTTTCAGACGGCAGTGTAATGAACTTTGGCGGTTTTGCTGGCGGATATATGCATATATATTATTATACCGATTATAAAACACTCAAAAATAAAAGCGCTCAGATGGGTAAAGATGTTTTCTTATTCGGATTTATGGTTAAAACCAATGGACATAAATGTTTGAAAACATTTAACGCTTATGGCTGTGACTGGGATGAAAATACTTTAAAATACAGTCCATGGGGAGGCTGTTACACAGAAAATCCGACACAAGGCAAAGCATACTGTACAAGATTGTTACAAATAAACAACTGGCAGGTGCCGAAAAACTATCCGTTCAAGTTTTAATTACCAAGTTCACTTGCTTTTTTAGTTGTCTGCGCAATTACATCATAAAACAGTTTGTCGGAGTTTTCTTCATTCATGACAGAAATTCCGACAAATGTACATCCGCCTTTTGTTGCGACATTATCAATTAATGTCTGCACAGGTATTTCTCCTCTGTTAAACACCATTTTTGCAGAGCCGGCTGCTGTTTGCGCTGCAAGCATTAAAGATTTTTCATAATCCAATCCCAATTTTTCGCCAGCTCTTGCCATATCTTCAATAACTTTATAGAAAAATGCAGGACCTGAACCTGAAATTGCAGTTACAATATCAATTTGCTCTTCCGTAACCTCAATTGCTTTACCAATATTAGAAAGAAGCTCAACAACAAATTGGGCGTCATCTTCTGAAGCATAAGTTCCTCTGCAAACGCCGCTCATACCTTCCAAAACCATTGCGGGAGTATTAGGCATTACACGTACAACTCTTTGACATCCCAAAATATTTTCGATTTTTAAAGTTGAAACACCCGCCGCAATCGATACAACAAGCTTATCCGATGTTAAATTATCTTTAATTTCCTCTAAAATTCCTGCAACGTAATTCGGTTTTGTCGCAACAAAAATAACATCACTTTGTTCAACCAATTCTTTATTATCTGTTATAACTTCAATTCCGAGTCTTTGTTTTGCATTTTCCGCAGCTTCTGAATTAACCTCTGAACCCTTAATATTCTCGGCAGGAAGAAATTTTGAAGAAATAACACCTTTTATGATAGCACTTGCCATTTTGCCGCATCCGATAAATCCTATTTTACAATTTTTGTTCATATTATTTAACCTGCCTCTCAATATTTGTTGACTAATAACTTTTTTTTATTTAACATTGAAATTATACGACAAATATAAATTAAAAGGAATTAAAAAAATGAGACGTACACTAGAAGGAACAAAAATTAAAAGACAACGCGTAAGCGGATTTAGAGCAAGAATGGCTACTCCCGGCGGACAAGAAGTTTTAAACAGACGCCGTGCTAAAGGTCGTCATAAATTAGCAATCACAGGTTCTAAAAGAGCTTAGCGGATTTTGGCAAATCTGACATGTTACCAAAACAATACAGATTAAAGAACAAATCAGCTTTTAATGCAACTTACAGAGTTAAAAACTCCACCCGTAAAGGCGGAGTTACTTTGTTTGCAGGAATAAAGAAAAAAGAAGCCGACACTCCAACTCGTGTCGGTTTTGTTGTTAGTAAAAAAACTCATAAACGCGCTGTTAAACGCAACAAATTAAAACGACTTATGCGTGAAAGCTACAGATTACTTTTAAAAACATCAGAACTTGGAAATTCTCAAAACTACATGTCATTAATATTTGTCGGCTCTGAACATGCCCTTGATAAAAATTTTGATGAAATGCAAAATATAATTAGGAATTTAATTCAGAGGTTATAAAAATGCTTGAAGGAATGTTCGTCGAAAAAGTCCTTACTCATGAATATATAAGACCTTATCCCATTCAGCCTAAAGAAACATCCGGATATTTTATTGGGACACAGGCTATTTACAGATATTCTTTAAAAGACTCTGATTATCCGACAATTATAATTCCTGACCCTCTTTACGATAATGACGGCGGAATTATAACGCCAGGATATTATGAACTCGCCCTATCCGACTCACGAGAATTTCTAATCCTGTTAGAATCAAAAAATCCTCGTGCAATTATTCCCGTAATAAAAATTGAAGAAGACGCAACAGAACAAGACCGCCTTAACAACAAAAAAGTAAAAAAAGAACTTAAAAAAGAAACAAAAGAAAGAGAAAAAACAAACAAAAAACGCGCAAAAGCAGGAATGCCTCCCGATGAACCGAAAATTTACACCGAAGCAAATATCGAATATATCACTAAAGGCAATTATTATCTTATTAAATATCAAAGAGGAACAATTAAAGCTTGGGGAAGTTTTAAAGGATAAAATTTTTTGCGTTTAATTTAAGCGTAATATTTTGTAACATACTGACAAAAAAAAGTTTTTTTAATCTTTATGAATTATACTATTATTATAAGAAAAATAAAAAATTTAGTTCAATAAAAAAGGAGTACGCTAATGAACAAAAAGCAACTGATTATTGCAGCTATGGCAACAACTTTAACTATATCTGCAGCACATGCTACCAACATTACCGGCATAACAGGTAATAACGGAATTTACAACATTGATCCGGGTTTAGTAAGCGGTGACGTAGGTTATAGACAATACACAGATTTTGATTTAAGTGCAGGGCATATTGCTAATTTAATTTTTCAAGGATACAAAAACGGCGAATTAAG
The DNA here is from genome assembly GCA_910588555.1 of Candidatus Gastranaerophilales bacterium. GTDB lineage: Bacteria > Cyanobacteriota > Vampirovibrionia > Gastranaerophilales > Gastranaerophilaceae > Stercorousia. Next base: position 3,805 of record CAJUPC010000018.1, on the reverse strand, counting down.
AAATATTAATTCTTTTATTAACCTTGTTCAAAATGGAATTAAAGTAAATGGTATTGTTAATACTATGCGTAATAACAATTTCTTTAACGGTCATGCCATCTTTATTTCACCAAATGGTTTGACTGTTGGTTCTTCAGGTGTTTTAAACGTAGGTCAATTATCTGTAATTGCACCAACACAAAACAAATTTAATGATTTAACATCTGCATACGGAGCTAAAGATTTTGAAACATTAAATCAGGTTTCCAAATTGAGAAGTACAGCTGCTGTAAACTACGGCGGTAACGCTCCTGTAGAAATTGCCGGCACAATTATTGCCAGAAATGGTGTTGACATCCGCGGTTCTCAAGTTAATATTTCTGGCGGAATTATAAACGGCGTAAACAATAATGAATTAATCAGCAGTGCTGACAGAGCAAAAGAATTGTTCAACTCTTTAGTTAACACAGATGGTATTGTAAACTCAAACTCATTGAACAATGACAGCCTTGTAATCATTAAATCAGGCAGCGGTGCTAATGCAGGCATCAACATTACAGGTAAAGTTGCAAACCTTAACAATACAGAAACTGCTATAACAAACCATGGTGACAAAGGCTTGTCAATTTCAGGAACAGTAGCAGGTAACGGAAAATTAAATATTTATAACAACACTCCTAACAGCGCATTAACAATAAGCGGTACATTAGCAAATAAAAATAAACCTTTATCAATATCAAACAAAGGTACAGAACTTGATATTACATCTTCTGCAAAATTAAACACAGAAGACGCTTTAGAAATCGTAAATAATGGTACTGGCAAATTATCATTAGCCGGTACAGCAATTTCTAAAGGTAAAACTGATATCGTAAACAGAAGCCAAGGCGGTATGGATATTACAGGTACTGTTGGCAGCTCTGACACTCCTTCTATAAGAATTGTGAACAGAGGCGGCGAATTGACATTTACAGGTACAGCAACTGCTACAAAATCAGTTTCTGTAAGAAATGAAGGAAATGCTTCAGGAATGACTTTGGGCGGTACTGTTCAAGCCGGCGAAGGCATTTTAGTTCACAATAAAGCAAGTAACGCTAACCTTAACGGTAATTTAACAGTTACTAAAGGTGATATCCTGATTAAAAATGAAGGTTCAGGTAAACTTACAACTGGAACTTCAAGCAATATCGCAGGTAATGGCAATGTAGCAATTAAAAATACAGCTGCAGGCGGTATGGAACTTAACGGAACAATTAATAATACCGGAGAAACTGCAATTAACAACTACGCAGGTGATATGACTGTTGCCGGGACTATTACAAACAACGGCAATATGGGCATTATAAATAGAGAAACTGCCGACAAAATGACTGTAAACGGAAATATTACAAACACAGGCAAATTGAATGTTGTTAATTCCGGTACAGGTAAACAAACAATTAATGGAACCATCGCTAACAACGGAAATATGTATGTATATTCAGACGGCGGTTCTTTAGAAGTTAACGGAACATTGAAAAATGAAAACGGCAACTTATATATTACTTCAAGAAAAAATTCTCAAGGAATTTATACATCTGAAAACAGTATTATCGAAAACAAAAACGGAAGCTTGGCTATCAAACATGAAGGTAAAGCTGATAATGGTATGGACTTGAACGGTACTGTTAAAAACTCAGAAGGTGAAATCGCAATTAACAACTATGCAGGCAATATGCACGTAGGTGGAACAATTACAGCTGACCGTAACATGGGTATCATCAACAGAGCTGGCGGCAACACAATGGATGTAGATGCAGTAATTAACCACACAGGTAACACTGCAAATATTAAAAACTATGGTTCAGGCGATATGACCGTAAACGGTGAAATCACTCATAGTGGCAGATTGAATGTACTAGCTAACGAAAATAAATTAATCCTCGGCGGTAAAATTCGTAACGAGGGAAGTGATATGACTTATGCAGCAGCTAGAGCAAACGGAACAGGTATTGAAGTAAAAGACACATTCAATGCAGACTCTGCGAACGGTTTGGTAATGATTAAAAATATTACAGGTGAAGACGGCTTAAAATTTGACGGTACAATTACAAACACTAACGGACAGGCTGAAATCTACAACAAAGCAGGTGATATGACTGTAAACGGTTCAATCAACGGTAAACCGGCAGTTGTACTAAATACAGGAAATAATTTAACTGTAAATGAAGCTGCAGATTTACAAGGCGATGTAAAAATCGTAAATAAAGGTAAAAATCCAGCAACAATCGCTGAAAAATACAAAAAATATTTCCGCGAACAATTATCTAAATAAGTTAATTAAAACCAAAAAGACGCGCTCCTTAAAAAGAAGCGCGTCTTTTTATAAATAAAAGGGGTTGATTTTTGTTTTTTAGCATTTTATAATAAATTGTAAGCTATCGCGGGATGGAGCAGTCTGGTAGCTCGTCGGGCTCATAACCCGAAGGTCGTTGGTTCAAATCCAGCTCCCGCAACCATTTGATATAAGTGACTTTTAGAGATTTTCTAGAAGTCACTTTTTTAATGAAAACAACACATTTAGCAACACAATAGAATTAAAAACTTGAAAAAGTCCACCAAGAGAGAGTTACAAACGAATAAGTAATGTAACGATTTTAAAAATTCACCCCATACAGCCCCTCTCACGTTTTCAAAAGGTTTCTTGGTCGCGGACGTAAGTTTTCGGTTGTGAGATTTTTCTCGGTTTGAAAAACCCCAACCAAAATAAATTCAGATGAGAGCATTTCTCGGCTGATGATGAAATGCTTTAGGGCAGTGAGGTATAAAGTTACCCTCGCAAAACAAACTAATAATCTAATGCCATTACAATTTTATAGACTGTTTTTAATAAATTTGGGTTATTTACCAGTTTCTTGTTTATTTCGTCAATAGCATTTTTATCAGGTATATCCGAATATTTGAAATCAAATAAAACATTAGGAGTAATATCAAGAGCTTTACATATTTCTTCCAATGTTTCGGCAGAAACAAAATTATTTCCTAACTCAATTTGGCTTAAACTTTTTGCTGATAAGTTTATTTTTTCAGCCAAAGCTTCTTGAGTTAATGAACGACTGATACGAATTTCACGGATACGATTACCTAAGTTTTTCTTAATGCTCATATTATTACCTTAATATATTTAGAATAGGAGTTACACACATTGACAACAGAGTTAATCTATTGTAAATTGAATAACAGAATTTATAATAGGAGTTATAAATGAGTATTAAATCAGAAATTGAAGAATTTGTATCAGCATTGAATTTTGAAGATGAGATTTCAACAAATGAGTTCAAAACAGAATTAAGCAAAAAATACGGCAGACCTAAAAGTTGTTACGTACCTTCCGATTATTGCTATAATCGCACAAATTACGGGATAAATTATGATACTCAACCGCATTATTTTATGTATATAAAACGTGGATTATATCAATATGTCGGTAAAGATTATTCTTTCAGCGGTGAGATAGAACATAAACCAAGAAATAAAAAAGTCTTGTAATAAATTCTCGTTATGTAATAAATAAAATAAATAGAATATGCACAAAGGAGAAATAAAATTAGTGGTAATAATAGGTCTAATATCATTTATCTTATTCGTATTATTTAGCTACTTTCAATATATGGTGAAATGTACAAATCGAAAGAAACATAAAAACGAAGAATTCGATTTACAACCAATAAAAACTTTAGCAGAAGATTTTATAAACAAAACTATTACACTAAATAAACCTGAATTAAACAATGATGATTATAAAAAGTTTTCCAAATCAACTCATCCATAGAACTATCATAAACAC
>CAJUPC010000017.1 GCA_910588555.1 Candidatus Gastranaerophilales bacterium | reverse complement strand
GTCAAGATTTAAGCATAGTGCTGTGATTGCCCCCCCCCCCCGACAATATCAGTTTAAGATTTTTTAGGGCATTTACATTAGCGGAAACTTTAATCACTTTAGCAATCATTGGTGTGGTTGCAGCATTAACTATGCCGTCATTAATAACAAAATATCAGGAACAACAAACAATAAGTCAACTATCCAAAACATATTCAACATTATCACAAGCTTATATGATGATGCAAAATGAATACGGTCCAGTCCACGAATGGGGTTTGACAGATACAGTTGTCGGGACTGATTCAGATGGAAAAACCATAATTGATAGTTCAGCTCAATTATTAATTTCGCAAAGGCTGCAAAAATATTTAAATGTTGCTAAACGCTGTAAAGCAAATGAAATATGTGATAACAGACCCCTATATTATCTTAATGGTCAAATAAGATCACAAAAAGATATTCCTATTACAGATGATATAAGTTTTTTTCTTAATGATGGCACCTATATTAGTATAGGTTGGTACAGAAATAATAGAACCGATATTTTTGTAAGTTTACCAAACACAAAAAAACTAACATACGGTAAATCAAGTTTTTATTTTGTTATAAATTCACAAAGTTTATTACTGCCGGAAGGACATAGAAAGGAAGTTGATAGTCCAGTTATATTTAAAACCTCTTGTAATAAATCAAGTACAGGCAGAGGTTGTACTGCATGGGTAATTTATAATCGAAATATGGACTACTTACATTGCAATGATTTAGACTGGAATGGTAAACATAAGTGTAAATAAAATAAGCTCCCTTAAGGGAGCTTATTTTAGAATTGTTTCAAAAATCTTTCATCATTGTTAAAGAACAATCGGATGTCATCTACTGCGTATTTTAGCATTGCTAACCTTTCAACACCCATGCCGAAAGCAAATCCCGAATAAACATCAGGGTCAATTCCGACACCGCGCAATACATTCGGGTCAACCATTCCGCAACCCAAAACTTCAAGCCAGCCTGTTCCTGAACAAGTTCTGCAGCCTTTTCCTTCGCACATAATACATTGAACATCAACTTCTGCTGACGGCTCTGTGAAAGGGAAGAAACTGTTTCTAAATCTTGTAGGTCTGCTTGCGCCAAAGTATACTCTGATAAATTCGTTTAAAACACCTTTTAAATCACCAAAAGTTACGTCTTTATCTACATAAAGTCCTTCAATTTGGTGGAAGAAATTATTTTTACGCGCATTTACATTCTCGTTTCTGTAAACTCTGCCCGGTGCAATAACTCTAATTGGAGGGTTTTTGCCTTCCATAACGTGAATTTGTGCACCTGAAGTCTGACTTCTCAAAACTACATTTTGAGCAAGTTCGGTATAAAAAGTATCCTGAACATCACGTGCAGGGTGGTCTTTGGGGACATTCAACGCGTCAAAGTTATAATATTCCGTTTCAACTTCTGGCGAATGTTCTTGAGGTACAACAGAAAAACCCAGTCCCTGAAAAATTGATACAATTTCATCAGTTGTTGATGTCAAAAGATGTTTTTTACCCATTTGAGTATATTTTCCGGGCAAAGTAATATCAATTCTTTCTTTTTTTAATTTTTCATTCAATTCTTTAGTATAAAATTCATCATGTTTAGCTTTCAATGCAGCTTCAAGCTTTTGAGTAATTTCATTTGCTAATGCACCGACAGTTCTTTTATCTTCGTCAGACAAATTTTTAAGATTTTTCTTAATCTCATTAAATTCACCTTTACGGCTTAAATACTTGCCTCTGATTTCCTCAATATCAGCAATTGAAGAAGCTTTTGCCAAATCTGTAGAAGCATTCTCATATATTTTGTTTAACTGTTCACGCATTTTTTTAATTCCTTATACTAATTCATTATATTTTTTTTCGTGTTCTATTGTGGTCATCTCACCGTGTCCGGGGTAAACCTCAATCTTTTCGTCCAGCTTAAATAGTTTATTTTTGATACTGTCAGAAAGTTTTTTGAAATTGCCGCCGAATAAATCTGTTCTTCCAACACTTTCTCTAAACAAAGTATCTCCCGAAAACAGTTTTCCGTCAATAAGATAGCAGACTCCGCCCTCAGTATGTCCCGGAGTGTGAATAACTTTAATTTCAAGCCCGCCGACATTCAATACATCTCCGTCGTTTACATACAAATCATAAGTCGGAGGTGTTGTATCAGGAAGTCCGAACAATCTTGTAAATTCATTTATGTTATCGGAAATTACAAGGTCGTCTTTTGAAATAACAGCTTTTGCATTCAGTGCCTGTTTAAGAGAACTTAGACCCATAATATGGTCAAAGTGTCCGTGTGTAAGCAAAATATACTCAACATAATAATTCTTTGCCGCCTCAATAAGCTCAGGAATATTCGATGACGCGTCAATTAGTACAGCCTTTTTAGAAGCCTCATCGGCAACTAAATACATATTGTTTTCAAGTTGTCCTGCAATAAACTGTTTTGTAATCATCTTTTCACCAGTTCAAAAATATCCTTACAAGTTTTAAACAAGTCCTCAGCATCTTTGAGTGCAACCATATTCGGCCCGTCGCATTTTGCTTTATCAGGGTCAGGGTGAATTTCAAAGAACAAAACATTTGCCCCTACTGCCATTGCGGCTTTTGCCAATACAGGCACAAATCTTCTGTCTCCGCCGGAGCATGTTCCTTGCGCCCCCGGTAATTGCACACTGTGCGTTGCGTCAAATACAACAGGATAGCCAAAGCTTTGCATTAAAGGAATTCCTCTGAAATCCACGACGAGGTTGTTGTAACCAAAACTTGTACCTCTATCAGTCAACAATATATTGTTATTTCCGCTGTCCTCAACTTTTTTAACCAGCGGCCCCATTTGTTCGGGAGCCAAAAACTGACCTTTTTTAATATTTACAATTTTTCCTGTTTTAGCCGCCGCAACAAGCAAATCTGTCTGTCTGCACAAAAATGCGGGGATTTGTAAAATATCGGCAACTTTACTTACAGGTTCAGCCTGTTCAGGTGTATGAATATCTGTAACAATCGGCAAATCATATTTGTCTTTAATCGTCTGCAGCATTTCTAGCCCTTTTTCAAGCCCCGGGCCTCTGAATGAATTTATAGATGACCTGTTAGCTTTGTCAAACGATGATTTAAAGACAAAATTTATATCCAGTTTTTTTGTAATTTCTTTTAAACCTTGAGCTGTTTCATCAAGGATTTCCATACTTTCTGCGGCACAGGGACCTGCGAGAATGGTCAACTTGTCACCGCCTATTTCAAAATCTCTCAATCTAATTTTATTCATACACTGATTATATGTAAAATAAATTATAAATACAAGGCTTAAAAATTTATTAATCAAAAAAAGTCGGTTGTTATATTTAACAACCGACTTTTGTATATCTTTATTTTTATTTTTTCAATGAGTTAATATTGATTTCTTTTTTCTCAGGTTGAATCATTAATTTTCTCGGAATATTAAAGTTGCTTCCGTTATCAAAAGAATTCAATTTAATTCCGGGAAAATCTTTCATTGTCTGAGGAATTGTATTGTCATAAATTACAGAATCTGATTTATTGACAATAGCTGAAATTCCATTTTGAGAGTCAGCATTTTTAAATCTTTCGCCGTAAGATGTGTCAACAACTTCTGCAATGTCAGGGAAATCTAACAAGATTTTTGAATTTTTTGCAATATTTGTTTTATCTTTGTCTGCAGCTTCAATCACACCAACAAATTTTGCCGGATAAGCTTCTGTAATTTCAAAAACTTCATTATGAATATTTTGGAATTTAACAGGAATAAATACAAAATCTGAATTTTCAGCTTTCTGAACCTGTCCCAAAACATAAAAACTTTCATGAAGCATTACTTCTTTATTCAATCTAACATTTGACAAAATCTTAACAAGAAGAGTTTGCGGAGGATTTACAAGTGAAAAATCCTGTAAAGTTTCAACAGGCGTATTTTTAGCTGATACAGGAACTGCTGTAAGTCCCATTAATAACGCGAATACAAATAATATCTTCTTCATAATTATCTCCTTTATTAGGATAATAACATAGTTTCACAAATCCGTCAATTATGTTTCATTTTGAATTTTATCAGACTCTAACGGAGTATATTCGTAATTTGGAAGGTCTTCTTCGTCCTCATTTTTTATTTTAAAATTCAACAAAAAGCATTGCTCTTTTTCAATGACTATATGATGACCTTTTTCAACGTAAGAAAGCGGAGAACTTTCGTATAATGAATTTACGCCAGATTTAAATCTGTTGTCTTTTTCATTTTTAACAACGCCTTCAATTGTACTAACGCCCATAGACAGCCCTTTAACAAAATGGTTTCCTACAGTAAGAACTGCAGATTTTGCAATACCGCCTCTGTCAAGTTTAGTCGTATATTTTGCTGGATAATACTTGGTAATCTCAGTTACGCTGCCGTCAATACTTATGCATTTGACAGGTACAAAAGTAAACCCTCCGTCACGCTTAAGTCTTTTCGGTCCTGAGACATCAATAATCTTACCCTCAAGAATATCACCGCCATTGAAAAGAATTTTTTCTTCTTCAATATATAAGTTTTCTAAAACTCTTACAGAGTATTGTTTAGGAGGATTTTCTGTAGAAAAATCTGATAATGCTTCAACAGGAATTGTCTTAGCAAATCCGCACTGACAAAACATTAACATCAAAATTGTCAAAATAAAAATCTTAATTCTCATATTTAAAACATAAATTATATTTTTGCATTTGTCAACATCGGTTTTAAATATTGACCTGTAAATGATTTTTTGCATTTTGCAACTTCTGCAGGGGTACCTTGTGCAATGATTTGCCCCCCGTTTACACCGCCTTCTGGTCCCAAATCAATAATGTGGTCTGCGATTTTAATAAAATCAAGGTTGTGTTCAATTACAAGAATAGTATTTCCCTGATCAGCAAGCTGTTGAAGAATTTTAATCAATTTATCCAAATCATACCAGTGCAAACCGACGGACGGTTCATCAAGAAGATACAATGTCTTGCCTGTAGAACGTTTATTTAATTCCGAAGCAAGCTTAATTCTCTGCGCCTCACCGCCGGAAAGAGTTGTTGCACTCTGACCGAGCTTCATGTAATCCAAACCGACATCGTACAAAGTCTGCAATCTTGATTTAATTGCTGGTATACTGTCAAAGAATTCCAACGCTTCTTTAACACTCATATCAAGAACATCCGCAATAGTTTTACCCTTGTATTTAACCTCAAGAGTTTCGCGGTTATAGCGTTTACCTTTGCAAACATCACAGTTTACATAAACATCTGACAAGAAGTTCATTTCGATTTTCAAAACGCCGTCGCCTTTGCAAGCCTCACAGCGTCCGCCTTTTACGTTAAAACTAAATCTTCCCGGTTTATACCCGCGTAATTTTGCCTCATTTGTCTTTGCATACAAATCTCTTATATGCGTAAACAAATCTGTATAGGTTGCAGGATTTGAACGCGGAGTTCTGCCGATTGGCGACTGGTCAATATCAATAATCTTATCTATATGTTCAAATCCCGTAATTTCATCAACACCCTGCGGTTTTGGTTTGTTTTTACGCAATTTATGGATAGCATATTCATAAATCAAATCCTGCATTAAAGAAGATTTTCCTGAACCGGAAACACCTGTTAAACAAACGATTTTGCCAAGCGGAATGTCAACATCAATATTTTTAAGGTTATTTAAATGAGCATTTTTGACACGCAAAAATTCGCCGTTGCCTTCACGAACTTTTTCAGGTATAGGAATATATTTTTCACCGCTCAAATACTTACCCGTAATGGAAGTTTTAGCGTTAACAATATCTTCAATACCGCCTGCTGCAATAACTTTTCCTCCGTTGATACCTGCTTTCGGGCCTATATCGACAATATAATCCGCATTTCTTATTGTATCTTCATCGTGTTCAACAACAATAAGTGTATTGCCGAGATTTCTCAATTTTATGAGAGTTTTGATTAACCTGTCATTATCACGCTGGTGCAAACCGATTGAAGGTTCATCCAGCACATACAAAACGCCTGACAAGCCGCTGCCGATTTGTGTTGCAAGTCTGATACGCTGAGCTTCACCGCCCGACAAAGTTCCTGCATTACGAGCAAGATTTAAATATGACAAACCGACGTCTTTTAAAAATCTCAAACGCGCTCTGATTTCATCAAGAATTTGTTTTGCAATTTGAAGCTTAAAACCGCTCAATTCCAAATACAAATCTTCAATAAACTGCAACTCATCCTCAATAGACATCATAGTAAATTCATAAATATTTTTACCTTTTATTTTTACTGCAAGCGGGAATGGTTTTAATCTTGCACCGCCACAGGCAGGGCATGGAGTTGTCGTCATATATTTTTCGATTTCTTCACGCCAGTATTCGCTGTGATAATCATTATAACGCTTTTCAAGGTAAGGAATTACACCCTCAAAAGCTCTGTATTTTGTTTCATAACGATGAGTACCAAAACGCATGACATGAAATTTCATTATATCTTCATGCCCGTAAAGAATAATCTTTTGCTGTTCTTCTGAAAGCTCTCCAAACGGTTTATCCAAATCAATTCCAAAATGCGCGCTGACGGATTTTAGAACATCTTCATAATAATTTGTAGTAGTTTTTGACCATGGATAAATCGCTCCGTCTTTCAATGATTTTGTTTTATCAGGAACAACCAAATCAGGGTCAAGCACAAAATCAGCCCCGAGCCCCGAACATCTTTCGCATGCCCCGTAAGGTGCATTAAATGAGAAAATTCTTGGAGCAAGTTCCTCAAAACTCAAATTACATTTAGGACAAGCCAGTTTTTCACTATAAATAATTTCGGATGCACCAATAACATCCACAACCGCAACACCGTCTGCTTTTTTCAAAGCTATTTGAACGCTGTCTGCAATCCTTGCCTGCGCAGCTTCTTTAACAACAATTCTGTCAACGACTACAAATATATCGTGTTTTTTAGTTTTGGCAAGCTTAATTTCATCCTCATCAAGATTATAAATTTCACCGTCAACTTTTACACGAACAAAACCTTCTTGTCTTAATTCTTCAAAAGTAGAAGAAAATTCACCTTTTTTACCTCTTGCAATTGGTGCAAGAATTTGAATTTTTGTTCCCTCACCGAGTTTTAAAATACTGTTTACAATCTCATCAACAGTCTGTGGTTTAATCTCATCACCGCAATTTGGACAGAAAGGCGTTCCCACCCGTGCGTACAAAAGCCTTAAATAGTCATAGATTTCGGTAACTGTTCCGACAGTTGAACGCGGATTGTTGCTTGTAGACTTCTGGTCAATAGAAATCGCGGGCGACAACCCGTCAATATACTCAACATTCGGTTTGTCCATTTGTCCGAGAAACTGTCTTGCGTATGTTGAAAGACTTTCTATATAACGTCTTTGCCCTTCTGCAAAAATCGTATCAAATGCAAGTGATGATTTCCCCGAACCTGATACACCCGTAAAAACTATTAATTCATTTTTCGGCAATTTTAAAGACACATCTTTTAAATTGTGTTCTTTTGCCCCTCTAATCGTAATCGTGTCTAGCATACTTACATTATTACACGTAAAAAAATGAAATTCAAATTTACAAAATAAAATATTTGTGATATTATTTTTTTATTGAAAAAGTAATATGTCGATGTGATACTCTGCCGACGAGGAAGATTAAATATCTTCCAAGGAGAGGGTTGTCGAAGACAACTTCCAGCACAAACGGTGTTGGGGGTTACGATAAAAAACTGAATAAAATTGATGTGTCGATGTGATGGAATGGTAGACATGCATGCTTGAGGTGCATGTGGCGCGAGCTGTGGGGGTTCAAGTCCCCCCGTCGACACCATAAAAAAGAGGTCAAACAGACCTCTTTTTTTATTATCTAATATTTTCAATAAATTCTTGAATACATTGAACACCTTTATTGCAAATAGTTTTTATTGTAGTTATCAAGTTCCCGTCAGGATACAAATCTTGTTGATATCTTTCAACAATCCCATTAGGACTATAACGATTGAATGTTCTACGTTCAATTTTTTCTCTTGAACCTTTAATATTAACATGGCGTTTTTTGAACATATCCAAGTTTGATAAATCCAACTTTTCACTAATTTTTCCTCGTAACCAAACACCATCTTTAGGAATAACTGTGGCTTTGTGTTTATAAACGAATAGAACCCTTTCACTTCCTCGCTCAACATTAGCCATTGAAGGCTGCCAGAACCCGAATGTTGGATTACTCCTTTTGTTTGAATAAGCACTACAAGATACATCATAAATACGCATAATTTTCCCTCCTTTTACGTATTACTACACTGTAAATAAATATCACAAAACTTCTAAGAATAATCTTAGTGACTAAATCGTCTAAATCGTTTTGTGTAATAGTGCATGTATCTTTCCTTTTCTTGCTACAATATTAGCAGTTTATTTTAAAATAGTCAAGTGTATTATAACAATAAACAATTATTAAACAAAACTCAACCCTAAAACCATTTTCATATTTTAGTATTCTTGCATTGACTCTTTCATAATTGATACAAGCCTTTGATACATATTGTCAACACTTGTTTCTTGTGTTATAATTTCCCTGTCTTTTGGTTCTAGAATAGTAACACCGTAGACATTTATAATTTAGAGGTATGTGTATGAAAGTAAATAGTGTAAATAACAAAAATATATCTTTTCAAGCCAGATGGGTTAAAAACAAACAATACAAGAGTGCTTGCCAAGGTGCTTATTTAGCATATCTTGAGCATACAATACCAGAAGGTGAAAAATTATTATCTTCCTTTCCAGACCATAAATTAAAATTAGCAAATAATGGTATTAGAAATTTAACTACAAAAAAATACCATGAATTTCCTGACTTAGATGATGAAAATTCTCATTTTGAAAATCTTATGTATTTCTATAGCTTATTAAAAGAACAAGGTAATAAGTTTATACAAGAACTATTTAAATAATTAGAGCATACTATAATAAATTTTCTTGTCAAAGGCTTTCAAAGTCGTAAATTGTTTTAACTTTAACATCCAATATCCATCTTTAATGTCTGGGCGGAAGTTTTTATACATACCGTAATCTTTTTGAATATGTTTCAATAATTTTGAGTATTCTTCAAAATACCCTTCTTTCATATCATCTTGAAATTTTGCAAGCCATGAAGTTGCTTTTGAAAAATATTTTTTTACGAAAATATCTTTGTAATCATCAAGTTTGTCTGTGTTTTGCAAAACTTCTTCTACTGCATAAAAAACATAAATCGGTGAAAAATTCTTTTTCTTTTTAACCGCAGTCACGGCACCTTTTCTGTTTTTGCGATAACAATAAAGGTTTTGCGGAAGTAGTGCAATTTTTTCAGCCGTAATCATTGAATGGAAAAAAGGCAACTGGTCTTGTCCGACTTTTATTTCTTGAAATTTTATATTATTTTTCATTAAAAATTCACGACGATAAAGTTTTGTCCAAGCCGTGGACGGGAATTTAAAGACATCTTTTTTTATATCTTCTGATGAAAAAATTTTGTTTAAATATTTTTTTGGAAGCTTGTTTGCAGAATATCCGCCTTTTCTGCCTTTCTCTTCGTAATACGAAAGCCCGCCGAAGATTAAAATATCCGTTTGAAGTTTGTCAGCTTCTGATATCATTTTGTCTAAAGAATTTTCTTCAATCCAGTCATCGCCGTCAACAAAGAAAATATATTCACCACGCGCAATTGCGAGCGCAGAATTTCTTGCAACACCCGAACCTTCATTTTTTTTGTCAATAATAATAATGCGTTCATCACGGTTTTTGTATTCCTGTAAAACAGAAAGCGATTTGTCAGATGAGCCGTCGTTTACACAAATCACTTCCAAATCCTTAAACGGCTGATTTAAAATACTTTCAAGACAATTTGAAACATATTTTTCAACATTATAAACAGGTATTATAATTGACAACTTTGGCATAGAAATATCCTAACATAAACAATTATTTAACACACAATTCACAACACATCTGGCAGGCGCCAAAAACTTTTGCGGCTTTAAGATTTTTCCTGAAACATCTGTAATGCGGAAGATTAAAAACATCTTTTATTAACATTTCTTTCACGTTGCCGATTTTTTGCGACAAACAAGGATACACATCTCCTGCCGGCGTAATCATCATATTTGAATACGGATACATACAGGGTTTATAAATCTCTGATACAGGCTTGTCAGCAGGTGTGTTAAAAAATTCTTCAATCTTTTCAAGCGGATTTTTTGAATATTCAAATTTCGGCGACCACCTGATTTGAACATTCGATTTTTTTGATAAGCACTCAAGTTCCTTATAAACTTCTTTGAAATGTTCCATATCAAAGTATTTTTCTATCGGATAATTTGAATTAAATTCAGGTACAAAACTGTCAAACAAAACAGAATTTTGTTTTAAATTATTGTTGCGCAAAAATGAAATTGAAAGAAAATTAAAATTCATTTCATCGCACATTTTATAAAGTTTAACAATATCGTCAAGATTGTTTTCAAGCACAATTGTCTTAATATCTATCATAGGGCGTTTTTGACGGGAATTCATATTCTCAAAATTATTCATAATTTTGTCCCAAATTCCATCTTTTGCACGGTTTTTGTTGTGGTTTTCACCGTAACCGTCTAATGATACAGACAACAACATCATTTTGCTTTTAATAAACGCGTCAATAATTTCGTCATTAATCAAAATTCCGTTTGAAACAACATTAAGCTTACCCAAAGTTTTTTCGGAAGTTTTCATCAAAATATCAATAAAATCCTTGCGGATTAAGGGTTCGCCGCCCACAAGCGTTACAAACGAATACCATGGAATTTGCTCAATAATTTTAAACCACTCATCAGTTGTAAGTTCATCTTTTTTACGGTCATCTCCGACATAGCAGTACGGGCAATTCAAATTGCAACGATAAGTTAATTCAAAGAAATAACGTAATGGAATAAGAGCTTTTCCGCTTTTGTCATAATACGAAGGCAAAGCGTACAAATTTCGTCCAAAATCAAATAACCCTGAAAGATTACCCACATTAACCGCCAATCAAAATCAAACTTATCCACATAACAATAATTCCGGACAGAATGCCTATTAACGACTGGTGCCAATCGCCGTATTCTTTGGCAAGCGGTAAGAGCGTATCAAATGAAATATAAATCATAATCCCTGCAACAGCCGCCATTAATGCACCAACAAGGACCTGAGGTAAAAACGCACCAAAAATAAACATTCCCACAATTGCTCCAATAGGTTCGGTTATACCTGACAAAGCAGCATACAGCATTGCATAGCGTTTTTTACCCGTAACATGATAGATAGGCAAAGCAACCGCAATACCTTCGGGAATATTATGTATAGCAATCGCCAACCCAACCGAAAGCCCCAGTGTTATATTCTGAGTAGTTGTAAAAAATGTTGCCATACCTTCGGGAAAGTTATGCACGCATATTGCAATTGCTGTAAACAACCCTGCTCTTTTAATCATAGAATTATGTTTTGCAGGAGTTTCAGGGTGAAGCATATCTTCTTCATCAACGTGGTCGGGAAGAAAATAGTCAATTAAAATTGCAATCACAAGACCGATAATGAACCCTGCAAACGTAATCCATTGGTGGTCATTCGGATAATTTGCACTCAAAAGAATATCGGCTTCGGGAAGCATTTCGGTAAACGAAAGAAAAATCATAACACCTGCAGAAAAACCTAATCCCACGGATAAAGCTTTCAAACTGTTTTTTTTAACAATAAACGCAATACCGCCGCCAATAGTTGTTGCAAGTCCTGCAAACAAAGTAATTAGCATAGCTGGGACAAAATTTTGCGGTAAATTCATAATAATTTTTCCTTCCGCAAATTATTGTAACACAAAAAGCAATTTTCATTATATAAAACATTTAAATACTTAAATTTCAACACCCTGCATCATTTCTACAAGTGTATTTACAGTCGTGTCCATACTTACAATATCAGAAGTTCTTTGTTGTAAAAATGCATTAATTTGGGGCATCATCTCAATTGCAGTGTCAAGCTTAGGGTTTGTACCGGGCTGATACATACCAACGTCAATCAAGTCTTTGTTTTCACGATACATTGACATAATTGTACGCAATTTACCCGCGGCCTGCTTGTGCTCAGGTGTAGCAATTGCGGACATAAGCCTTGAAATACTTCCCAAAACATCAATTGCAGGATAATGGTTCATTTCGGCAACTTTTCTTGATAAGAAAATGTGACCGTCAACAATACCGCGGACAATGTCAACAATCGGGTCGGAAATATCATCACCTTCCATAAGTACGGTATAAAGCGCAGTTATAGACCCTTTCGGGCTGTTTCCAGCACGCTCGAGAACCTTTTGAAGCCATGAAAAAATTGACGGCGGATAACCTTTCATAGTAGGCGGTTCACCAAGCGACAATCCGACTTCACGCCCCGCCATTGCGCAACGCGTAACAGTATCGGTCATTAAGAAAACTTTTTTACCCTGATCTCTAAAATGCTCACATACAGCAGTTGCAGTAAGCAGAGCTTTTTGACGGATTAAAGGCGGCTGGTCGCCCGTTGAGCAAACAAGAACTGATTTTGCCATACCCTCTTCACCAAGCGCGTCTTCAACAAATTCTTTAACTTCACGGCCGCGTTCTCCAATAAGCGCAACTACGTTTACATCCGCGTCGGAGTTTCTGGCAATCATACCGAGAAGCGTACTTTTTCCAACCCCGGAACCTGCAAACAATCCCAAACGCTGACCGCAGCCCATTGTCATACAAGCGTCAATAGCTCTTACACCCGTTGAAAACATTTCAGTAATAATAGGTCTTTCAAACGGCCCCGGAGGCGGTCCCTCAACAGGACGCCACAATGCTCCTGTTGTATCAAGCGGCTTTCCGTCAATCGGTTCACCCATAGGGTTAATCAAACGACCCAAAAGAAAATCCCCAACAGGAATAATAATAGGATTTCCCGTCGAAGTAACCAAACTTCCCTGTCCTATTCCCTCTCCGTCATAGAGTAAAAGTAATTGTGCGGCTTCACCTTTAAATGCCTGAACTTCGGCAGGTTTTCGGCGTCCGTCTTTTGTTTCGATATAGCATAAATCACCGACTTTCAACCCCGGTAATTTAACTTCAACAGTCAAGCCCAAAAGTTTAGATACAGTCCCTTTAAATTTATAAAGAGTAGTTTCATCCAACTTATTTTTAACTTTACTTTTTAAATCATCTAATCTGCTTGTATCCAAACTTTCCATAATAATATTATAGTGATTAAAATGATTAATTCAAATAATTTACAATATTAAAATAAACGTTTTACTGAGTTGACAAATTTTAAAATAAATTATAAAATAATAGATACTTCTGTAAGGAAAGCATGGGTGAAAATCCCACACTGGACCGCAGCCGTAATCTCATTTGAGTAAGTCGGAATGCTTACGGATATGTTACACCACGGAAATCTGGGAGATTTTTTATTATGAAAAATGTTATTTTTAACGACAACAAAGTTGTCAATTTGGACTCTGCTAAATTGAATTTTATGTCCAATCCTGTTATAGCAGAAAAAGATGCTAATATTAATTTAGTTGACAGTTATTTAAAACAACTTGACTGGAAAGTTAATGAAAATTCAAACATGTCATATTCTATTCAAGGTTTAAATAACTACATTGCATCAGAAATAAGCAAACAATACTGGCTAAATAAAATTTATCCGACTGACATTAAAAACGCACACCTCAACGGAGATATTCATATACATGATTTAAATATTATATCTGTATACTGTGTTGGCTGGGATTTAAAAGATTTATTAACAGAAGGATTTACTGGAGTAAAAGGAAAAGTTGAAAGTGCACCGGCAAAACATTTCAGAACTGCACTGGGACAAGTTGTAAACTTTATGTACACCATGCAAGGTGAAGCTGCAGGAGCTCAGGCTTTTTCAAACTTTGATACTCTTCTGGCACCTTTTATTAGATACGACAATTTAGACTATAAACAAGTAAAACAGGCAATCCAAGAATTCATATTTAATATGAATGTGCCAACTCGTGTAGGATTTCAAACTCCATTTACAAATATTACAATGGATTTAACAGTTCCATCTTATTATGCCGAACAACCGGTTATAATTGGAGGAAAACTTCAAGACTCTACTTACAAAGAATTCCAAAACGAAATGGATATACTAAATAAAGCATTCTTTGAAGTTATGATGGAAGGTGACAATTCTGGAAGGGTATTTACTTTCCCCATCCCAACTTACAATATAACAAAAGATTTCGACTGGGACAACAAAAATATTGAAGGTTTATGGGAAATGACCGCAAAATATGGTATACCGTATTTTTCAAACTTCATCAATTCCGATATGTCACCTGAAGATGCTCGCTCTATGTGCTGTCGTTTAAGGATAGATAATAGAGAACTGGAATATAGAGGTGGCGGCTTATTCGGTTCAAATCCTCTGACAGGGTCTGTCGGCGTTGTAACAATTAACCTCCCGAAAATTGCAGAAAACTGTAAAACAAAAGGTGAATTTTTGGACCGACTTGCTGAAAAAATGGAACTGGCAAAAGAAAGCCTGGAAATAAAACGTCAGTTATTAGAAGAATTAACGGAGAAAAATTTATATCCATACACAAAATTCTATTTGAGAGATATAAAATGCCGCCATAAAGTTTATTGGAAAAATCATTTCTCAACCATAGGCTTGATTGGTATGAATGAAGCTTGCCTAAATCTTTTAAAAGATGATATCGGAAGTTTTAGAGGAAAACAATTTGCATTGGAAGTTATGGATTTTATGAGAGAAAAAATAGTTGATTTTCAAAAAGAAACAGGAAATAACTATAATCTTGAAGCAACACCCGGCGAAGGGACATCATATAGACTTGCAAAACTCGATAAACATAAATACACATATTATACAAATTCAACACAACTGCCTGTAAATTATACTGACGATATTTTTGAAGTTCTTGAGCATCAGGACGATTTACAAACAAAATACACAGGAGGAACTGTTGTTCATATTTATGCAGGAGAAAGAATTCAAAGTATTGAAACAATGAAAAATCTTGTAAAAAAAATATGTAACGGTTATCATCTGCCATATTTCACATTTTCACCGACATTCAGTACTTGTCCTAACCATGGATATGCTGCCGGAGAACATTTTACATGTCCTGAATGCGGAGCAGATTGCGAAGTTTATTCAAGAGTTGTTGGTTACATAAGACCTGTTCAGCAATGGAATAAAGGGAAAAAACAAGAATTTAAAGACAGAATTGAATTTAAAATGGGAGAATGTTAATGCAGATAGCTGGCTTGCAAAAGACATCTCTGCTTGATTATCCCGACAAAATCAGCGCAATTGTATTCACACAAGGCTGCAATTTCAGATGCGGATATTGTCATAATCCCGAGTTAATCATATTAAAAAATGAGCCGTCATATACTATAGACGGCTTTTTCAAATTTCTCAAAATACGTAAAGGAAAACTTGACGGTGTTGTAATTACAGGCGGTGAACCATGCCTGCAGAAAGGTTTGATTGATTTTATAATAGAAATTAAACAAATGGGATTCTTGGTTAAACTTGATACAAACGGCTCTGTCCCGAATGTTCTTGAAAAAGCTTTACCATTAGTAGATTATATTGCAATGGATATAAAAGCTCCTCTTCAAAAATATTCAAATATTGTACAAGTAAACACAAATACGGACAAAATCAAGGAAAGCATTTCAATGATTATAAACAGCGGGATTGATTACGAATTTAGAACAACAGTTGTAAAATCTCAACTTTCTTTTGATGATTTTGAAGAAATCGGAAAATTATTAAAAGGAGTAAAAAAATATTATCTTCAAAAATTTATTCCATCAAAAATTTTGGATAAAAAATTAATTGATGAAACTACATATTCTCACTCTGAATTCCAAGAAATTATTACAATCCTGAATAAAAATATCAAAAATGTATACTTACGAGGTTAATTTTTCTTAAAATTAAACTGTTGTGTATTTGCGTATTTTTCAAAAATGGAGTACAATTCTATTTATGGTAGTAGAAGAACAATTATACTGTGATGTTCCTCCAACTAAATTGAGGAATAAAGAGGAAAAATTTAAACCCGCTAAAACAAGCAAATTTTGGCTCTGGGTAGCAAGCATGTTTTTTTATAACATGCTTCAAAATCGTTTTTATGCATTCAGATACAAAGGTGCCGAAAATTACTTTGACAGCGACACAAATGTGCCCACAATTCTTTTTGCTCCGCACTGCAACTGGTGGGACGGTATAGTTTTTTACAATATTACGCATAGAATTTTTCATAAAGAAATCAGATTAATGGTCGAAGAACTTAACAGATTTCCGCTGTTAAGACGCGGGGGCGCATATTCTGTAAACAAAAAATCTCCGCAATCTGCCATGAAAGCTCTTCAATATTCAGTCGATGTTGTAGGCGATTTAAGAAACATGCTCTGTATTTTTCCTCAGGGCATAATCAGACCGCCTCATTACAGACCGATTGAGTTTCAGACAGGTCTTGCTTATATTGCACAAAACGCGGTTAAAAAATACGGAAAAGTAAACTTAATCCCGCTTGCTGTTGATTATTGCTTCTTTAGAGATAACAGACCCGAAGTCGTTGTCGAATTCGGTAAACGTATTGAACTGACAAACGACAGAAAATACGACAGAAAAGAATTAACTACAATGTTTGAACACGCAATGACAGAAATTTGCGACAACCAGCTTAATTCAATTGCTCATGGCGAAGTCTCAAAATATAATATTTTGTTCAAACAGCATTTAAAATGGTACAGACGTATTGAACAACGCTTGAAAAGCATTGACTTACCGCCAGTGTCGGGGGTTTAGTTTTAAAACAGCATGATGTCTGTTTTTGGTTCCGTTTTCTTTTCTGTAAGAATAGAACAAATCATTGTTGCAAACAGTGCAATAAGGACAAACATCAATTTCTTTAACTCCCGCTTCTTCAAGCTGGCGTCTGTTTATATTTTTTAAATCAACAAATATTTCGCCGTTTCGAATTTCATACAAATTTTTGGTGTCGGAAACTGTTGCCATAAGGTTATTCAAAACATCTTCGCCGACATTGTAACAGCAAAAACCTATTGCAGGTCCGATTGCACATTTAATATTTTCAGGCTTGGAACCGAATTCTTTCATCATTTTTTCAATGGTCTTAACACCAATCATGCCTGCTGTTCCGCGCCAGCCTGCATGAGATACGGCACCGATATTATTTACACAGTCATAAAAAATCAACGGCGTGCAATCCGCGAAGTTCAAATATAAAGTTTGTTCAGTATTCGCCAGAATTAAACCGTCAGTATCAGGATAATCAGTTTTTCCGATTTGAGCGATTTCAACATTTGCGGTATGAGTTTGAGTCGGATGAACCAAATTTTCAAACTCATTAATATTACATTCACGTGTCGTAAAACAATGTTGTGCACCTTCAATCAGTGAACTTTTTAAAACCTTTTTGCCGTTAATCTCATCAAAATAAAACATAGTACAGTTATACCACGAAAAGCTAATTGTGACAAAAGCAAAAATATTATAAAGTATAAAAGCTCAATATAAAAAAGTGAAAGGATTAAAAAAATGTTTAGAAAATTTTTAGTAGAATTTATCGGTACATTTTTTCTTGTGCTGACAGTAGGATGTACAGTATTTTCAAGCGGTAACGGTGTAATCCCCGCAATCGCAATCGGTGTTATTTTAATGGTTATGGTCTACGCGGGCGGACACGTATCAGGCGGGCATTATAACCCTGCAGTATCAATGGCTGCCGCAATGAGAGGGGCACTTCCCTGGAGGGATATTGTTCCATACTGGATTGCACAAATTGCAGGCGGTATGGTTGCAGCATTACTTGTAAAATATCTTGTTGTTGTTACACCGGCCGAAAATATGGCTCAATTTAATTTATCATCCTTGATTATTGCTGAATTCTTATTTACATTTGCATTATGCTATGTAGTATTACACGTTGCAACTGCAAGAAATAATGAGGGCAACTCATTCTACGGACTTGCAATAGGCGGAACTGTTCTTGCGGGAATTTTTGCAACAGCAGGACTGTGTTATGGTGCATTTAACCCCGCTGTTGCCGCAGGCTTATGGACAATGGGAGCAGCAATATGGAAAATCGTATGGATTACAGGGCTGACAAATTTGATTGCAGGTACACTTGCAGGACTTGTTTACAAAATAACTTCAAATGATTAAGGGGGCTTTTTGCCCCTTTTTTTATGATATAATATTTTTATGAAAAAGATTTTAGGGATAATTTTAGGGTTAGTTTTATTACAAAATATTTGTATTGCAGAAACAGGAGTAAGTTTCGTATACATCAACGGTTCAAATAACAATGATGACAAAATGCGAAACTGGTATATAAACGGTGTTGAAAAACTTCATCCCGTTATGAAGAAAAAATTTGAGAAAAATAAAGAAATTAAAACTGTTTTTCTCAACAAACCGCAGTATAAAATTAATGAAAAACCCGTCATTTTCTTCTGGGGCGACAAAAGTCAAAAAGATTTGCAATTTGTGCAAAATCAGCTTGATATTTCTAAAGCCTTAAGCCCTACAATTGCCTACAAAGTCCGTTCAATGCTTGCGGCTTATCTTCACGATGCAATATGGGTTCAAAAACAGCATAATATGCTTCCGATACTTGATGATTTGAACGATACTGTAATTTCAGAAGCAAACAAAGGAAATAAAACCGTTCTTTACGGATATTCTGCGGGAACTTTTATAACTTATGAATATATGTTTAACAAACTCCGCTATATAAATCCCGAAAATCTTTTTAATACAATTAGTGTAAGCGATGACGTGCGCCAATTTGTTAAAGAACACCCGATTGGAAACACCTGTATTTCTGCATTGTCAAAAGCTCAAATCGGTGTTGTTTCTGACAGCGGTCATCTTGTATTTAGAAATGTTGATAAAGATTTGGAAACAAGTTATTTAAAATTAAAAGACGCTACCGAGACAGCCTGCGCGCCTGAAAATTCTCTAACAGGAGTTGTAAATTTTGCAAGCCCGCTTGTTCTGTTCTATTCAGATTTGGCAGACCCTGAATATGAATTGAATTATTACAACAAACTTATGATGAAATATATTATTGAAAAAGGTTTGTTTTTCATTACGGTAAATTATCGCGAAGACCCTCTCGGTTTCCCTTCAAGCAAAAATCTTACCATAGACGAAATCGAAAAAGCCGCTGACATTGAAATTGCTAATCCGAAAGGATTTGTATACGACAATTCCAGCGTCTGGTCAAAACGCTCGTTTATATTTGCTCACACTTCATACTGGAGCTCAAAACGAACATTTGCCAATGCTGTTGTAAAGGCTTTTACAAACGGATACAGACTTCAATATGATGAAAAATTCCAGCAAAAAATCTTAAAAAGCAACAAAAAGAAAATAAAATTTGAAATGATATAAGGAAGGATAAAATAATGACAAACAAAGAAGTTCAATTTGACCCGGGATTTATACAGCACATGTCTGCTTTTATACCAAACATTGAATATGTTTATAACACACTCGGTGCGTGCAGAGATTTTAATCGCAAAAAACAGCAGTTCAGAATGTATTACCCGAAAATCCAATCGCTTTTAAAAAATTATCTCGGATTTTATTTGGGCTGTATTTTGTGGGCTGTTTATATAAAACAATTTGATAACGCAACAATTTTGAACAACCTTTGCTATGGCGGTGAATACGACGAAAAAGAGTCACTTGCAGAAGTTGATTTTATAATTGATTACGTGGAACAATTGAAAAAAGATGTTAAATATTATACAGGACAAAATTTTTCGATTGATTCAACATCAATGAGTATTCTTGAAGCTTACCATGCATTTTTGAAAGCCAATGAGGGTTTTGTAAAAACTCAAACTACTAACGATATTAAAATTCCTGACAGTTTCAAAACACCTTCTGATTTGGAAGAAATTCATAAAGAGATTGAAAAAGTAGTAGAAAACGGAAAATTATACGAGCTTTTTCCGCTTGCAGAAAAGGTATTATAAATGGATTTAAGACAAAAATTATATCAAATGTTTATACTGGGCACGGACGGAAACGGCTATGAAAAAGCTTTACAAGAAGGGCTTGGCGGAATAATCTTTTTTACTAAAGATATTCAATCTCCCGAACAGTTTAAAAATTTGATTGAAGATATTAAATCAAAATCATTAATTCCTCCGTTTCTATCTATTGACCAGGAGGGCGGAAGAGTTGAACGCACAGAAAACATTCACGGCGGCAAAAAATATTTGTCTGCAAAATATGCTTTTGAAAAAGGTATTTTAGCAGAGCAAACAGAAGCAATTGCAAAAGAACTCAAAAGTTACGGCATAAACATGAATTTTGCACCCTGTCTTGATGTAAACACAAACCCCGATAACCCAATTATTGGTGAACGTGCATTTTCAAACAATACGGATGATGTAATAAAATGCGAAAAGACGGTTTCCGAAAGATACCGTAAAAACGGAATTATACCATGCGCAAAACATTTTCCGGGACACGGCGACGCAAACGCTGACAGCCATTTGACGCTTCCGCGCATAGATTTGTCATTAGAAGAAATGGAAAAAACGCACATAAAACCCTTTGCGGCTTGTGCAAAAACCATTGAAACCATAATGGTTGCACATTTACATTGCACCTGTTTTGAGAAAGATGTTATTCCTACATCTATGAGCAAAAACGCGATTAACTACCTGCGCAAACTTGGCTTTGACGGAGTAGCAATTTCGGATGATATGATTATGGCAGGTGCAAGTGCTACGCACGTAGCCACAGCGAACAATATTGAAGAAACTTGCAACGCTTGCGAAAAAGCAATTCGAGCAGGCTTGAATATGTTAATTTACAGAAATTCAACCCCTGAAACAATCGACATAATTGAAAAAATTGCCGAAAAAGCAGAGCACGATAAAGAGCTTCAAGAAAACATCGAAAAATCTTATGAAAAAATCATGGGCTTGAAAAACAAAAAAAATATGTTATAATGAAAATATAGGGAAAAGACCTCAAGAGGTCCAACTCTCTCAAGGTCTTTCTTAACTCCCTATTTAATGAAATGAAGTGCTATGATTATCATAAAGATAAGCCATAGCGCTTTTTCTGTTATACAGAAAATCATTTTTCATCACCGCCTTTCCGCCAATTTCTCTTAACCAGTCTGTGTCGGAAGTTGGCAAACAGGAGCTTACCCTGTATTTTATTATATATCACGTACAGAAAAAGTCAATATTATTAATTCATATACTTCTGTAAAATAAGTTTTTTCAAGGCTCTGGAATATACCGCAGTCGGGTCGATTGCAAGAATTTTATCAAGTGTTTCAAGAGCGCCTTTGTAATCTTCCTGTTTCTTTTGTATAACAGCCTTTGTGTACAAAGCGTCAATGAATTTAGGGTCAAGCTCAATTGACTTGTCTAAATCTTTTAAAATTTCAGATAATTTGTCATCATCTTTTTGTGCAATCAAAATCTGTGCACGGTTATAATAAGCGTCTATCATTTCAGAATTGCATTTAATTGCTTGAGAATAACTTTCATAAGCAGATTTCAGTTCATTCATATTATGGTAAACAATAGCAAGTGAAAAATGACAAAGCGCATCATCAGACTTCAAACCGACAGCACGGCTCAATGAATGCAATGCCTCATCAAACTTGCCCTCGTTTGTTTCCTGTATTCCCTTGTCTAAATAATATTTGTAATCCATAATTATATAATAACCCAAAAAGATTTACATTACAAGGCAATTGCGTTATAGTTGATTTATGAAAATTCTTTTTATAACAGATTTGTATCCAATAAAAGAAACAGAAAAAACAACGCCAAAAACCTTGCTGAATTTTGTAAAAGAATGGCAAAATGCAGGGCATCAAGTTGATGTTATAAAACCGAATTTTATTTTGAATTCTTTCTTGCGCGGCAAACCCTTTTACAAGTCAGGACAATATGGTAATGTTTATAATATAAATTACTGGACACCATTTTGGTTTGTCCGCCCGTTGTCAAAAAAATATGACCTCATTATAGCCCACATGCCCTCAGGAATTCTATACGCTGACAAACTCGGACTTCCGTTTATTGCCGGAATTCACCATTCTGATTTGCAAGTTTTGACAAATCCGTTATACAAATTCCATTTCAAAAAACGGATAAAAACAGCATTAAACAATGCAAAAGCAATTGCCTGCAGGTCTTATGTAATAAAAGAAAAACTATTAAAACTTTTTCCCGAATTTGAAAACAAAACATTTGTGGCTCCGTCGGGTATTGATGAAAAAATAATTATCCCTCCCGCCAATTATCCAAAATTTGAAGGAAAAAATATAAAAATTTTAACCTGCGCAAATTTTATAAAACGTAAAAACATAGATAAACTTATTAAAGCTTGCAAAGAGTTTGAAAGTTTTGAGCTGACTGTAATTGGGGACGGCAGACTGAGTAAAAAACTTGAAAAACTTGATAAAAACGTAAAATTTACAGGCAGATTAAAACTCGAAGAGGTATATGCAAAAATGCGTGAAAGTGATATTTTTATTCTGCCAAGCGTCGATGAAACATTTGGTATGGTTTATTTAGAAGCTATGGCATCGGGCTGTATCACTGTTTGCACAAAAGATGACGGCATAGCAGGGATTATAAAAAACAACGAAAACGGATTTTTGACCGAGCCGACAATTGAAGGAATTAAAAAAACTTTGACACACATAAAAAGCCTTGATAAAAATTCTCTAAAAGCCATACATACCAATACTTTTAATACAATTAAAAATCTGACTTCCGCACAATGCGCTGAGGATTATTTGCAACAAATCTTTAAGATTTCGTAACCATTTGACCCTTATTTTTCATGTTTCTGCTACACTTATAAAAGTTGGTTTTTACCCTTATTATAAAAGCCGGGTATATTTAGAGAAGGAAACAAGTTAATGAACAAATTTTTAATCGTACTTTTGACACTTTTATTTAACATTCAACAAGCAATGGCATTCAACGTAGACGCGTTTATGGACAAACATATCGCCCCCGTATCAGATGCTGTAGCGAATGTTATTTTCTATCCGATAAACTTTTTCGGGTCAAATGTACCGATTATCATATTTTGGATTTTGTTCGCAGGTATATTTTTCACCTTATTTTTCAGAGGTGTATCACTTTGGGGTTTGAAACACGCAATTGACGTTGTTGCAAAACCAGCAGATAAAGACTCAAAAGATTCAAACGGTGAAGTTTCATCATTTCAGGCTTTAGCAACAGCATTATCAGGCACAATCGGTATCGGAAGTATTGCAGGTGTTGCAATTTCTATTTCAATTGGCGGTCCCGGTGCAGCATTTTGGATTTTTGCAGGCGCATTTTTAGGAATGTCAATTAAATTTATCGAAGCTTCATTAGCTGTTAAATACAGAAGATTTAACCTAGACGGAACCGTATCAGGCGGTCCTATGCACTATATCGCACACGGTTTAACACGTAAAAAAATGAGATGGCTCGGACAGCCTTTGTCTGCAATTTTTGCAGTACTTTGTATCGGCGGTGCAATTTCAGGCGGAAACATGATACAAATTAACCAGTCTGCTCACCAGCTTATTTTAATCACAGGCGGCGAAAGCAGTTTTATGAACGGATACGCGTGGGTATTCGGTGTAATTATAGCAGTACTTGTGTGGTTAGCTGTTGTTGACGGGATTAAAAGTATTTCAAAAATCACTACAATTCTTGTACCTGCTATGTGCTTCTTATACATCGGTGCAGGTTTGGTTGTAATCTTTGCAAACTTCGTTCACATACCTCATGCTATTGCATTAATCGTTAGAGAAGCTTTCTCTCCTCACGCGGTTGCAGGTGGTGTATTCGGTACTATCATTATCGGATTAAGACGTTCCGTTCAATCAAACGAAGCTGGTACCGGTGCAGCAGCTATTGCTTATGCTACAGTTAAAACTAACGAACCTATTTCTCAAGGTTTTGTAGCATTGCTTGAAACTTTATTAACAGGTATTTTATGCTTGCTTACTTCATTTGCGATTGTATTCTCGGGAATTTTAGACCAAACTCAGGTCGGACAAATTTCAGGTATTGAACTTGCAAGTTCAGCATTTGAGTCAGTAATTTCATTCTTCCCTTACATTTTGTCAGTAGTTGTAATCTTGTTTGCATTATCAACATTGATTTCATGGGCTTACTACGGACAAAAAGCCTGGACATTCTTAGTAGGTGAAGGTCACAAACGTAACTTATCATTTGACGTAATTTACTGTTTATTTATCGTTGTAGGTTCTGCAATGAATGTTGCTTCTGTAATCAACATTACTGACGCTATGATGATTGCAATGTCAGTTCCGAATATTATTGCTTTATATCTTTTAGCTCCTGAAATTCTTGCAGATTTCAAAGATTATTGCAAAAGACATAAAATCGGTAAACTTGTAATGAAAGATTACGCAAAACAAGAGGCATAAAAATGACATCTTCAGATCAACAAATTATAATAACTGTACAAGGTGTAGACAAAATCGGTATCGTAGCCGCAGTTGTTAATGTATTGGCTAAATATGAAGTTAATATTGAAGATATCAAACAAACATTAATGCAAGGACATTTCGTAATGTTTATGTTATGCGATATTTCAGCTTCACAAAACAGTTTTAAAGAAATCAAAGAAGCGTTAACAAACAAAGGCGCTGAACTCAATATGGAAATTTGGGTTCAGCACAAAGAAATCTTTGATAACATGCATAATGTTTAAATCATTATCTATTGTACTACTTTATTAATGTTTTCAGGATTTTCAAGTGTATTAACATAATCAGCGTGTTCTGAAATCTGTTTGCACCATTCGTACATAATTTCATCATCTGAAAGTTTATACGAAATAGGCTTTCCTACATGAATATGAACATTTCTGCGTGTAAACGGCTTAAGTTTTGGATAACCGTCAAAACCTGCAATTGCAACAGGAACAATATCAGCTTTTGCGTTTTTTGCAATTACTATAAATCCTTTTTTGAGATTGCTTAAATCAGAACCGTATGGTCTTATACCGCCTTGGGGAAAAACTCCAAGAGACCAGCTTGTTGCAAGAATATCACGAACTGTTTTAAAAGTAGCAATTTCGGGCTTAGTTCTGTCTACGGCAAATGCACCCAAACGTTTAACAAGCCATTCAAATTTATCACCTTTTTGAAACAGCTCTTTTTTCGCCATATATGCAATAGGACGGTTACAAGCCATTGAAACCATTGGAGGGTCAAAGTGAGAAACATGATTTGCCGTATATAAAAATTTACCGCTTTTAGCTCTTGTCGGAAGATTATGTCTACCCGTAATTTTACAATTATAAAATATTTTCATAAACGGAACAACAACACAATAAAGAAAACTCATATAAAAAAGAGTTCTGAATAAATTATATTCATGCGGATATCTTCTATTGTAATTTCTTTCTTTCATATTCTTAACTCCTGACATCTTCCTTAACATATTTAAAACCTGTTAATTCCTGAATTGCTTCAATCCATTTTTCCATAACTTCATCAGGATTATCACTATAAGGAATAGGCTTTCCAATTTTAACGGTTACATTCCCCGTAAAAGGCAAATGTCTTGCTTCCTCTGTACCGACTATTCCAACGGGAAGCACTGCGCACTTTGTAATCTTTGCAAGTTTAGCAAAACCGTTGTTTATCCCAGAAATTTCACCTGGAATACCTCTGGTTCCTTGAGGAAAAATTCCGAATACCCATTCGCTTTTTTTGATTTCCATAACAGTTTTGATTGTTGAAGGTCCCAAACTGTCACGATTTACGGCAAAAGTTCCCATCCAATCTATCCACCATCTGATAAACGGAATATCAAACAGTTCTTTTTTAGCCATAAAAGATATTCTTCTCGGCATAATTCCTGCAAGCATCGGAGGATCAAGGGTTGATAAATGGTTAGGGCAGACAATATATGCATTATCTTTCGGAACATTTTCAAGCCCATCAACTTTTAATCTATATATTAATTTTAATCTTATCATATAAAATATGCCGCAAATAATATATTGAAAAATTGATCTCCATACATTATATTCATCAGCAGTACGTTTTGTATAGTTCTTATCTTTATCCCAGAACATTTAATTTTCTCCTGTTTGATAATATTATACACTCAAAGATTGCACATTACAAGTTTTTCATATATTATTATAATAATTAGAGGAGAGAATTATATGCAAACTTCAAACTGCGAATTAGAAAACGAATTGTTTAAAAGTGTTTATGATAAAACACCCGAATATGTGAAAAATTTAAATCTTATGGACTTCTCAAACGAGGGAGAATTCACTTTTACATTAAAAAAAGAACACCTTCTGCCATACGATGAAAAAAACAATCCTGAAGGTCTGAATTTATACGAATGGTTTGAAAATTACGCAAAAGAAGCAAAAGTTTCAACAGCAGGTATTCGAGGCCCACAAAACATACTCTATCCGCAGGATACAAGATTTCCGATTAACCTTGTAGGGGTTGTGCTTGCAACATTAGCAAAATCGCTTGCTGCTAAAGAAAAATATACAGGCAAAGAAATTGTTAAAGTTGCAGGACGCGAAGTTCGCTACAATTCAGAACTCTTCCTCGATGCAATAGCAAGAATTCAAGCAGCAAACGGAATAAAAACACTTGTGCCGAAAGACCGGCAGACAATTCCAATCTGGCTTGCTTCATTTTTAGCATTTAAATTAGACCTTCTCGGGGGAGAATACATCACATCAAGCCACGGTATTTCAGTTAAAAATGCTACAAAAGATTTGAATTCTCAAGGAAGCCAGTATCTTCCCGAAGAGTCAATGGAATTTGTTGATAAAATCCGCGAAATCTTTGAAGAAACCGAAAAAAAAGGATCTTATGAAATAAAAATTTCTGCCAAAGACAATCCGCTTATTGATGAACAAGTTCTCTCAAAAGTTGATGACGGCGTTGATTTATATGTAGAATATTTGAAATCAGGCGTTGCACAAAAAATAAATCTTGATTTAATAAAAAAATTAAAAGACAAAATAGTAATCGAAAATGTCGGCGGCTCCGCTTACAGAACATTGAGCAGAGTTTTAAAAAAACTCGATATTTCAGACAAGTTTGTATGGTTTAATATAGAAGAAGACCCGTTCTTCCACGCAATAGGAAAATATAATCTTCCTGATAAAGGTTTTTATGACTATTCTGTAGATGCAACTGTTTTAGCAAAAAATGCAGAAGGTGAAAAATTCTTCCCCGTTATTGAAACACTTCATTACGATGAAAAATTAACCTCAATGCCTGTCGGAACGACAGCGTTAATTACCGACCCGGACCACGATAGGCTGACTATTGCTCAAACAGAATACGCCTGCACAATTCCCGAACTTGAAAAAGCAGGTATTGATTACATTCAACTTAACGATGAATTGATTTTAACAGTGTTTACAGCAAATCAGGCGTTTTTAATGCTTATGGATTTTTGGTCAAAACAATTAAAAGCTCAAAATTTATGGGATAATCACCCCAGATTTATGATTAAAACCACAGCTTCCGCAATTTCATGGGATGAATGGGCAAGAAAACAGGGGGTAAATGTTATTAATGTTCCTGTAGGTTTCAAAGAAATCGCCAATATTATGAAAAAGGTCGAATTGAAATTAAAAAATTCACCTGACAAAGACGTTATTGTAGACGATGTTTTTGGAAATCCGATTAACCTTGGTGTAAATCCGCGTTTACTTTTCGGCGGCGAAGAATCAGGCGGAATGATTATGGGCACGGAAGAATTAATCAAATCAAATTCAGGAAGATTTGCAATCGCAATGAGAGAAAAAAGCGCAACAGAAGCTATTATTGTAGCGTCAGCGCTAATATCAAAACTTCAAAGTGAACAAACTTCACTCTCAGAATATCTTGTGCAAATATTTGAAGAAAACAATATCATCGGACGTTTTGACACACGTGTAGATATCGCATATTACAACGAGTCCGAACCTGATATTAACAAACTTAAAGAAGCCAAAATTGCAGGCGAAGCAAAACGCACCAAAAACGATTTGTTCTATCTTTCAATCGCAATGGGGATTAAAGAAGGTAAATTAACACTTGAAGACGCAAAAGAAATCTTAAATGACGCGTTTAAAAGCCTGATTTTTGACAATCTTGTTTCTATTAAGTTTGTAGGCGACGGAACTTATTTGGAATTCACGGACAAGTACATTGAAATCCGCCCGTCAGGAACAGACGCGAAAACAAAAGCTTACGGCGGCGGTTCTGATAAAGGCATAATAGAGCTTTACGCCAACATTTTAGGAAACTATTCGGGCGACAGAACCGAATTGCATAAAAAGTTCATTGACGACAAGCTATACAACTCAACAAAAGAGGACGCTATGGAATATTATTTGCAGTTTGTAAACAAAGACGCCAACAATGAACCTTTCGTAATTCCTGAGTACCATTTCTAATGTAAAGATAAATTTAAAATTAGCTGTTTTCACTTGTTTATGGTAAAATATAAGCAGGGATAGTATAGAAAAGGGAAATTAGATGAGCAACCAACAAAGCATGTTTTCAGACGGTAAAATTGTACCCGTCAATATTAGAGAAGAAATGAAGCGTTCATATATCGACTATGCGATGAGTGTTATCGTAGGTCGTGCATTGCCTGACGTTCGTGACGGCTTAAAACCCGTTCACAGACGTATTTTATACGCAATGAACGAACTTGGAATGACACCTGACAAACCGTTTAAGAAATGTGCTCGTATCGTCGGTGAAGTTCTCGGTAAATACCACCCCCACGGTGATACCGCAGTATATGAAGCTCTTGTTCGTATGGCTCAAGATTTTTCAACCCGTTATTTAACAGTTGACGGTCACGGTAACTTTGGTTCTGTTGACGGCGACGGAGCTGCTGCAATGCGTTATACAGAGGCCAGAATGCACAAAATTACTCAATCTATGCTTGCTGATATTGATTGCGAAACAGTCGAATTCGAACCAAACTTTGACGGCTCATTACAAGAACCTTCCGTATTACCGGTAAGACTTCCAATGCTTTTGTTGAACGGTGTTTCAGGTATCGCTGTAGGTATGGCTACAAACATACCTCCTCACAACCTTTGTGAAATTGTTGACGGTACAATTGCTTTAATCGACAATCCGCAAATCACGGTTGCTGAATTAATGGAATACGTTAAAGGCCCCGATTTCCCGACTGCGGCGACTATTATCGGATTAAGCGATATTAAACAGGCTTACGAAACAGGCAGAGGCTCTATCAAAATGCAAGCCGTTGCAGGTTTTGAAGAAATCGCAGGCGGCGGCGGACGTCAGGCTCGTACGGCAATCGTAATCACCGAAATTCCTTATCAGGTAAATAAAGCAGTTCTTATCGAAAAAATTGCAGAACTTGTTAAAGACCAGAGAATTAATGGCATTTCAGATATCCGTGACGAATCCGACCGAGAAGGTATGCGTATTGTTATTGAACTTAAACGCGACGCAAAACCTGATGTTGTCAAAAACAATTTATTCAAGTATACACAGCTTGCAACAACTTTTGGCGTAAATATGCTTGCTTTATGCGGCAAACAGCCCAGATTGATGAACCTTTATGAAGTTCTATCCGAATTTGTTGAACACAGGGTTGAAATCGTTACAAGACGTACTATTTTCTTCCTGAAAAAAGCTAAAATCCGAGCACACATCTTGGCTGGTTTGATTATTGCATTGGGTTCTATTGACGAAGTTATCGAACTTATCAAAAAATCTAAAACAACAGAAGATGCAAGAACAGGATTAATGAGCCGTTTCGGACTTGACATTGACCAGGCAAATGCAATTTTGGAAATGCAATTAAGACGTTTGACAGGATTGGAACAAGACAAAGTTAAAGCTGAGTATGACGAACTTCTTAAGAAGATTGCAGAATATGAAGAAATTCTTGCAAGCCGTCAAAAAATCCTTGACATCATTAAAACAGAACTTCTTGAAGATAAAGAAAAATACGGCGACGACAGAAAAACTCAAATTCTTCCCGAACAGGGCGAAGTTACAATTGAGGACTTGACGCCGAATACTCCTATGGCTGTATTTATTACACATCAAGGATATTTAAAACGTATTTCTTTAGACACATTTGAACGCCAAAACCGTGCAACTCGCGGCAAATCGGGTATGAAAACAAAAGAAGATGATGATATCCAACACTTCTTCACAGCAATGATGCATGACAAAGTATTGTTCTTCTCATCAAAAGGAACGGTTTACAGCTTGAATGTATATGATTTCCCTGAAGGCGGACGTCAGGCAAAAGGTTTGCCGATTGTAAACGTACTTCCGATTGATCAGGATGAAAGAATTACGGCAGTAGTTCCTGTAAGTACGTTCTCTCACGAATTGAACTTGATTATGCTTACTAAAAAAGGCTATATCAAACGTATTGAGTTAGACAACTTTGCAAATATCAGAAGAAACGGTATTATTGCAATAGGTCTTGAAGAAGGCGACGAATTGAACTGGGTAAAACTTGCAACCGCACGCGATGAAATTATTATCGGTACATCTTGCGGTATGGCAATACGCTTCCCGATTGAAGATTTAAGACCGCTTGGCAGAAGCGCACGCGGTGTAACTTCAATGAAATTACGTTCAGGCGATGAACTTGTCGGATGTGATATTGTTCCTCGTGACTATGACGCAGACTTGCTTGTAGTAACTTCTGACGGTTTCGGTAAACGTACAAAATTATCAGAATTCAGAAGCCAAAACAGAGGCGGTATCGGTCTTATTGCAACTAAATTCAAATCATCAGCATCAAGATTAGTTGCATTAACAATCGTTCAGGATTCAGATGATATTATGATGGTAACAGCAAACGGTGTTGTAACAAGATTGAATGCAGGTTCAATCTCACGTCAGGGCAGACCGGCAACAGGTGTTAGAGCACAAAATCTAACAGACAATGACACTGTTGTATCTGTTAATAAAATTGTAAATCCTGATGAGGACGAAACAGTAAAAAAAGAGGTTGCGGCAATGGAAACGAAAGAAGCAGAAGCCAATATCTCGCAGACAAGTCTTTTAGATAACAACTCAGAACAATAAAAAAAGAGGCAAATGCCTCTTTTTTTATAAATTATGAAATATTGTAAATTTTTTTACATCATGGACTTGTCAAAAAATTTTGTTCGATTAAAAATAAGTGACGGGAAGGAAAAAGAAATATGTTAGTAACAAAATTAACGTACGATACAGTCAAACAACGAAAAAAAGCGGGGGGAGAATTATCCCCCAAACGTGTTCCTTCCGAGTTCATGTCGAATAATTTAATAAACGAGAGACCTTTAAAAAGTAATCATCAAGATTTATCTTTTAAAGGTCTTTCTTTTATGGGAGACAATAAACAAAAACCCATCCCCAAAAAAGAAGACAAAATGAAACCGCTTCTTGCAACTTTCGGAGTTCTAGCCGCAACAGGTTTAGCATTAAGATTTGCTCCGGCATATAAAGAAGCAGGAAAATACAGCATTTCGGAATTTTCAAAATTCATTAAAGAAAAATCAGGAATTGAACCGTCAATTATAGATAAGCATTTTGAACATTTGAAAAAATCACCGCTTGCAAAAAAATTCATTCACGTTGACGGCGACCAAATAACTCTTTATAAGAAAACTATTTCTCAATTAATATGGGACGGTCTTGTTTATCCTTTTAAAATTCTCCCTGCAGATATATTAAACGGTGTAGTAGGTTTAGCAGGAAAAATCAAACCGCTGCAAAACTGGGCTGAAAAAACTCAGCAGCAACCATTCTTTAAAAATATCAGACAGCGTTCAAAAGTTGATGCTCAAGTGAATTCATTACGCGGTCTTTTTGAAATTTCATCAAAATTAAAAGACAAATCTACAGAAGAAATCGCATCAAAAATGTTCCAACAGTCTGTCAAAACATTTGACCCGTCAAAAGGCCAATATGATACCAAACATGAACGCTCATTAAACAGACTTGTTTCAGGTTTGCCTCCTGCAATATTCCTTGCAAACGACGCATATAACCTTTCAAGAATGATGGATGACGACAACAAAGCCGCAAAACAAGAACAAAAAGTAAGATTTAAACAAGAAGCTGCAAGAATAGGCTTCAACGCATATATTACATTGATTACCCTTGGTGCTCTTCAAAAATATATAAACAACTCTGCACTCGGAATTTTCTTAATGACCGGTGCAACAACTCTAACAACAGAAGCATTCTCACGTTTAATCAACGGAAAACACATTACAAGATTAACCCCCGGAGAAGCAAGAGCAGAAAATGAAAAAAATCACGCTCCAGAAGCGCAAATCAAGCCGGATTTATCGTTTAAAGCATCAAATAATAAAGAAGACAAAGAAAAACAACAAAAACCGCTGCTGTCTTTCGACACTGTAATGAAAGCTTCGGCAGTAATTATTGCAGGCGGTTTCGGTGTAAAAGGATTGAGAAAAATCCCTGCTGTTGAAAATCAGTGGAAAGCATTCACAGGATTTTTCAAAAAGCATTATAAAAATATAACAGAAATTTCAAATTACACTATCGAAAAATCAACATTTGATAAAATTACAACACGTCTTGAAGAAAACGGCTTTAAAGAACTTGCAAACAAATACAGAGCTGTCGCAGAAACTACAATGGACGGCAATTTAATAAATCTTGGTAAAAAAGATAAAAAAATCAAACCGCTTGTAAACTTTGTGATAGCACCTTTTAAATTTGCGTGGAACACCGTAACTCTTCCATTCAATCTTGTAATGAAAGTTGTAAAACCGGTACAAAAATATTTGAATAAAGGAAATGTTTCACAAGAAGTAGCAAAAAACAGCATAGAAGAATTACGTAAATCCGACATTGCTTCACTTGCAAAAAGTATTGATAATATTGGAAAAGAAGCATTAAAGAAAAACTTCTCTCCTGAAAAATTCGAAAGCTACGTAAGAGATAATATTATGAAAGCGTTTAACGCAGATACGATGTCCAATCTATCAAACAGCGAACTTTCAAACCTTGCCAAAACAGCTGCTTCAATTGCAACAATCTGGTTCTTGATGACAGACAACTACAATATGGTAATGTTAAAATCAAACGGCAACGATGTTGACGGTGCAAAAACAAAATTCACGGAAAGATTTGTACAAGAAGGTTCAAGATTATTCTATCAAACACTATTGATTGACCTGTTTAACAGCACACTTAGAAATCAGTACAACAAATCATTATTCGGAATGAGCTGGATTACATTGACAAACACAACAATGGGTGAATGGCTGACCAGAGCGTCTGTTGGAGTACCGATTGGAACTCATTCACGTGATGAGTTAATCGAACTTGAAAACAAACAAAATAACGCAACAGGGTTCAAAAAATCATACTTCAACTTTATGAAACGCCTTACAGGCAAACGCTCAATTAAATCTTACGAAGTTGCTCCAAAAACTGCACCTGAACCGGTTGCACAACCCGTAAACTTCACAAACAAAAGCGTATTAGACAAAATGATTAAAGAATAAAATTATGACAGTTACTGCAATTCAATCACATGATAACAAAAACAACAATTCTTTTTTATCAATGAAAAAAGCAACTGCCGCAACTATTATCGGCGCGGCTACACTTGGCGGTAAAGAAGTATACAACACAAGAAAAACGCTTCTAGAACAAAAACAGTCTTACAAAACGAGTTTAAAATATTTTTATGATATTAATAAAAGTTTGGGAGATGCTATAAAATCTACTAATGAAAAAGATTTATCAAGAGCTATAGATTTAGAAAAGTTAATGCCATTAAGACCTCTTCAAAAAAATATGCAAAATATTATAAATGAATATGGAGATAATATTAAAGGAATTTTATTAAATATTAAAAATACTCATAAAGAAGAAATCAAAAATATTAAAGAAACCGCTCCGAGAAAAATTGCATTAAAAGCATTGAAAGGAGCCGGACTAGTCCTCGGAGTAATCGGCGGTGTTTTGCTTGGTGAACATCTCATAAACAAGAATAACTAAGAAATTCAATTCCATACCCTGTTTTATTTTGAACATCTTCTTTATTATTCTGCCAAAAGAAAATTCCAACAGCAATTGCGGCAACAAGAATAATTATAAAAAATATTTTTGTCAGAATTGCAAATATTTTACCGATTATAAATAGCGCAATAATTACGCCCAGTCCAATTAAAAGAGTAGTAAAATCCATTTTATCTTACCTTATTTTCTTCACCCTTAATAAGTCTTTGAATATTTGAGCGGTGTAACCAAATTATATACAATGCACCGAGAGCACAATAGGCAATATAGGCCGCAGGAGCCTTAAACGCCCACATTAAAAACGGAGAAATTGCAAGAGCTATCATAGAGCCGACAGAAACATATCTTGTAAAGAAAGTTACTACAGACCAAATTACGGCAATTAGCAAACCAACCTGCCAGTTTAAAGCAAGAATTGTACCAACGCCTGACGCTACAGATTTTCCGCCTGTAAATTTAAGGAAAATCGATTTGCTGTGACCAAGAATTACTGCAACTGCAGCAAGCACAGGTAACAGACCAATATCGGTAAAGGTTTTTGCAAACATTGCCGCCAATATAACAGGCAAAGCGCCTTTGAAAGCATCCAAAAGCATTGTTATAAAAAACCATTTTTTGCCCATTACTCGTTTTACATTTGTTGCACCTGTCGAACCCGAACCAATCGTGCGAATGTCCTGGCCCGTAAAAAGTTTAACAATAATATATCCTGTCGGAATTGAACCTATAATATATGCACTTAATACAACTGCAATTAATTCAAAAATCTTTTCCATAATTTCTCTCCTCTTTGCAGTATATTATATCAGCTATATTACAATAATTCAACATATTATTATAATTTTAACGGAAAATCATCTTTAAACTCCCAATTATCACGTAGCAACAAACCTGTACAATAAGGCCAATTGGTATTTACACCGTAAGTTCCATTACTGTAACTGCTTTTGCATAATCTCTTTAAAACCTCTCTATCATCGGCACTTGTTCCGTATCCAACCTGCAGACCGCCTGACGGTTTGACAGCGAAATAATGTACATCTGCGCCATGATGGTTTAGTTTGTCTACATACACATACAAATCCATATTATCTCCGTTATGCATAAAAATTCTTACACCATTTGGGAGTTTATATCCTCTGCTTGTAAGATTTTTGTCGGAAGCATCAGATTTTATATACGGTGCAAGATATTTCATAAAGAAATTATAACAATGCACAGTATTTTTATTATCATCATATTGACCGTCAGTATAATTATCTCCCCTGGCTCTTATCCATGTTGAAGACGGTCCGTTATCAATTTCTGATAACTTTATAGCCTGAGATAAAATACTGTATGTTTCTTTCAATCTGGTACTGTATATTTTTCTTTTGTAATTTTGAATTAATGACGGTATAGTCAACGCCGCAACAACGCCGATAATACCGAGGGTGACGAGTAATTCAGCTAGCGTAAATGCTACGCATTTACGGAAGACAGGAAGGCAAGAGGAGCTTAGAGTGCCCCCCCCCCGACATTTTTAAATAATTCTTTGTTCATACTTGCTCCTTTCGTATTTACATGATTATTATAAACTATTTTCAAAAATTTTCAAGCCTTAAAAAAAGGGCCTTATATACAAGTTCAAAATCACCTCTATACGTCACCCTGAACTTGTTTCAGGGTCTCGTATATTAAAGATGCTGTCCGCCTTGGGACAGGGTCACAAAGCTCACTGCGTTGCGGTTGTTCCCTTTGTCAAACGAGTTCAGCAGACGGGTTGGAACTATTTCTTTGTAAACTTGTATATAAGTCCCTAAAAAAAGCGGGATTAAAATCCCGCTTTTTTTAAAATTTCCAGCTGTTTAAATATTTTTCCTGCTCTGCAGTCAGTGTATCGATTTCAACCCCCATTGATTTAAGTTTCAATTCAGCGATTTTGACATCAACTTCATGAGGGAGTGTATGCAATTTATTTTCAAGTTTTCCTTTGTTTTTAACAATGTATTCCATACCGAGAGCCTGATTTGCAAAACTCATATCCATAACGCTTGCGGGATGTCCTTCTGCTGCACCGAGGTTTACAAGTCTTCCTTCTGCAAGAACATAAATTGATTTTCCGTTATTCAATTTGTATTCCTGTAATGACGGTCTGATTTGTTTAATTTCTGTAGTATAAGCTTTTAAGTCATTAACATTAACTTCCCAATCAAAGTGACCTGCGTTAGCAACAAATGCACCGTCTTTCATTGTCAAAAGATGAGGAACATCAACAACGTGTTTGTCACCCGTTACTGTTAAGAAAATATCGCCTTCAAGAGCTGCTTTTGCAATAGGCATAACTCTGTAGCCTTCCATAACAGCTTCAAGAGCTTTAAGAGGGTCAACTTCGCATACGATTACGTTTGCGCCAAGAGCTTTAGCTCTCAATGCACAACCTTTACCGCACCAGCCGTAACCTGAAATT
This sequence comes from Candidatus Gastranaerophilales bacterium, assembly GCA_910588555.1. Classification (GTDB taxonomy): domain Bacteria; phylum Cyanobacteriota; class Vampirovibrionia; order Gastranaerophilales; family Gastranaerophilaceae; genus Stercorousia. The sequence continues at coordinate 11,192 of CAJUPC010000017.1, read as the reverse complement.
ACAACTGTTTTTCCTGCAATAAGAATATTTGCGGCACGTAAAATACCGTCAATAGAACTTTGACCTGTACCGTATCTGTTATCATATAGGTGTTTTGTCAAACTTGTATTAACTCCGACAGCAGGGAACATCAATTTACCTTCTTTTTCCATTGCTTGAAGTCTTATAATACCTGTAGTTGTTTCTTCTGTAGAACCGATAACTTTTGAAGCAATTTCGGGATAATGATCGTGAAGCATAGAAACAAGGTCACATCCGTCTTCAATAATCAAATCAGGATTGTGCGAAATAGCTTCCTGAATATGAGATTTGTAAGTTTCAACACTTTCACCTGCAATTGCAAAAACAGGTATATCATAATATTTTACAAGAGCTGCTGCAACATCGTCCTGAGTTGAAAGCGGATTTGAAGCAACAAGAACAGCATCGGCACCGCCTGATTTCATTACAACGCATAAAGCGGCTGTTTCTTTTGTAACGTGAGAGCAGGCAGACAATTTTAAACCTTTAAACGGTTGTTCTTTAATAAATCTTTCCTGAATTGTTCTCAAAACAGGCATATCTTTAAACGCCCATTCGATTTGATTTTTACCCTGTTCGGCAAGATTAATATCTTTAATATCGCATTTTATTTCGGTCATTAGCATTATTTTCTCCTTTTTTCGCCACCAATAATAATGATAGTTTTTTCAAACAAAATTATAACAAGAACATAACATATATAAAAAACTATGTAAAAATTTGTTAATAAAAGCCATTTACTTGACAAAAAAATATATTCATAGGCATTATAAATAGAGCAGAAGGAGTTTTGACGTGAAAGTAAATTTAAATCAGCTGAAATTAAGCAATAATGTGCAATTTGAGGGATACAAACCCGTAAAATCCGATTACGGTAAAAAAGAATTTGAATTTAACTACGCTTATGATGACAGCAAATTTGACTGTTATTTAGAACTTTTTTCTGTAGAAAAAGACAAAGACGGAAACTACTTCACAACAGGTATACTTGAAAACTACAATGCACTTTTAGAAAACTCCGATAATACTACAGAAATTAAACTTGAAAACGGGAAACCCGTAACGGTGAATTTAGCAAGAGATTACGGGCTAAGCTCCGACGATGCGTTTGCTTATCACTACAAACTCTATCCAAAAAACAATCATAATGACTCTCCAAAATACATGCTGGATGCGGGTATGATGATTAATGAAGCTCAAACATCAGGTAACTCTCATGATATATATAACATCATAACAGACCGAAATTCAGGATTGGTAAAAGGCGGCGCAATGAAGCTTATCATTCCTGATATCAATAATGTTTCTTGGGTTTATGATGACAACAACAAAATTGTACCAAACAAAAACATTGAACAGGCAAGAAAGACTAACAAAAATTTTGCAAATAAAATAGGCGGCTCGCTTGCAGGTATTGAAAAAGACCTTGACGACGGCAAACTTAATAATTTTACAAGAATAATCACAACTCCTCTGTTTACTGACGACATTCTTTCTGCTCACGCTTACTGGAACAAAAACTGCTTCCAGATGGCGCATTCTCTCGGGAACATCAATAACTATACTTCCGTTCAGAAAAAAATGTTTGCAAAAGGTATGAACATGGTTTCTGACGGTGCTTACGTAAACGAGGGTCTTGAAGGAATTCACTTCAAACACGTATTGCGCTGGGGTGACAAGTCTCCGTATTTTAACTGGTTTAATATTTCAAACCTTGACCAGGCTCCTCTTGGAATGGGTGTTTTCGGAAAAGATACTAAGCATGTTACTCACAGACTCGTAAACTCACCTTACAAATTTGAACAGCTTGATAACGGCAAAATCAAAATTTCAAGCCAAAAATATGACCCTAAAGCTCCCACATATATTCAAATTTATGACGACAGACTTGTTAATGCCGACAAGTTAAGCGATAAAGAATTAATAAAAGCTTATGACAGATTGTGTGAAGAACAGCTTGAAATCAACAATCACAATGACACTGTTGTTCCTTACAGCTTTAGAATTAACCCCGAAACATACAAGAAAAATATTGAACTCCTTAACGAATACAACCAAAAAGCAAAAGCCGATAAAGACCCGGTTGTAGATTTAAAAAGTGCTTTAGGTACAAGAATGGTATCACACTTTGAATACTTCGGACTTGACGGAAAACATGAAGGCGGATTTGAAACATGGGATGCAAACGTTGATATTGCAAGACTTGCATTTGTAACATCACATGCGGAAACTCAAAACTTGAAAAACATTCCTGATACCAACAAACGTGAAGCTCAAAAAAGACTTATGGAGCACAAACATTTTGAAGTTCAGGATTATGCGGTTTCTGCAGGTAAATACTGGACTCAAAAAACCAATCGTATCTTAAACCTTAATGCCGCACAGCATTTGAAAAACATCAACGGTAAAAATGCTGATGAAATATTCGAAAAGATTACAAAACAGGCTGACGGAAAAGTTTTCCCGAAAGATTTAGACGTAACAAAAGAAATAGTCAAAAACGTATTAAATAACAGATATGAGCTTAAAGGTGCAAAATCAAAAGAGTCTTTTGACGATATCATGCTTCGCGGATTAATGGATACTCCGCTTGATTCAATAGAAATCGGCGATGATATCGCAGCAGTATTTGCGTCGCCTTTCATTTCAAAAAGAGCAGGAAATGAAGCTCAATTAGGTCTTTCAAGATTTGATATGTATCAACAAAAAAATCCTCATCTTCTGCCTGAATATGAGTATGCATATAAACAAGCTGACAAAATGTATTTAACTGAAATGTCAAATCTTGCAAAAGATATTTTGAAAACAGTTGAAGATAAACTCCCGAAAGAAAACATGCTTCATGATGAAAAAGGAAACCCAACAGCCTACGCAAAATATATTCTTCCGCATTTGACATCAGAAATTGCACGTTTTGCAATTATAAAATCAATTTCACCAAAAGCAGAATTCAAATCTGACAATGAAACAGGCGAATTATCATACAACTACAAAGATTTGAAAAATACTTCACTCCTTTCAATTGGCATAATTGCAGACAGCCCCGAAGACGAAGCTCTGTCTTTGATTTCAAAAGTAAAAAACGGTATTAAAAAAATAAACAATTCAGATAAAGAAAAATTAGCCGACGCTTTGTTCAAATCAATAAAAGGCACAAATGTTGAAAGTTTCAAACTTGCAGAAATGATTGTAAACAGAAGCGGTGCAGGTTTGGACTGGAGAATTGACGCAACAAAAGATATTGCAGACATTGAATCTGTCAGACGCCAAAAAACAGATTTTACAAACACTTGGAATTCTGTGATAAAATTTTGGTCAAAATTCACTGACGGCGTAAAAGAATACCACCCCGCAGCATATATTGCGGCAGAAGTAACCGACGAAGGCGAAATCTACGGCAAAGGCTCGGGCTACAAATCAGGCTCAAGATTTTCCAATGTAAACGAAGCCGTTAAAAAACTTATCAACGAAGCAGGCTTTACTACAACTGCAAACTACACCCACTTCTCATCAGATATTACAAAAATATTTGGAAAACTGTTTGATTACGATGGTGCAAGTTCACCTGAAAAAGGTTATATGCACGGCACAACAATTTTGGAACAGTTGATAGGTGGCGGCAATTTCCTTAACTTCGGACCTCTTGAAACAATTTTATACTCATACACATTTGCTGGCAACCACGACAAATGCCGTGCATTAGAAGGCTTTGCAACCGATATGGATATGGTTTACACAGATTTGTCCGAACAATCCAACTTTGAATACAGAAACAGAGCATACAAATTGCTTAAAGGAATAGGTTACGGTACAGAACCAGACCCGAATGCGGTCAATAACTATGATTTCAGACGCGTAAGCAATCTTGCAATCGCAAAAGCGGAATCAATTTCAAGCGGGATGGGTAAAGCCACAAACCAAATCGGTATGGATGCAGGCAGAAGTCATTATATATATGAACAAATGATTGAAGCATTAAAAAATATTACTAACGGCAGACATAAGGGTAAACTCTTTGAAGCTGACGGTTTTGGCTCAAAAGATTACAACTTTGCTGTTGATACGGTTTTAGATGAAATGGACTTTATTGCTCCTGATACAAAAGCGCGTCTTACAAAAGATGAAAGAAAAAAACTTAAAGACAAAGCACTGGAAAACATTATTGACCCTGCAATGTCAAGGCTTTTAGGTCAAACCAAGTTCTTGACCGCGCTTGTCGGCAACCCGACATTATTTGCAGGTGACGAATACGGTTCAACAGGTTATGAAACAACTTCAAAAAACATATACCTCCAAAACCGCAACATTATCCGCGATGACTGGGCAGACCCCAAAAGTCCCGAATACAAAGAGTTTGTAAAACGTCATAAAGATTATATGGATTATCAGTTTAATCTTCGCACAAGAAAAGAATTACACCCGTTAAATGACGGTACTCCGATTGCTTTGAAAGAACAAAAAGCATATCTTAACGACGGTAGAGAAACAACTGTTTCAGCTCTGTTAAGACACAGCACCGACGGCGCAATGACAATTTCGGTATTCAACACAGAAGGTCTAAACCATAAATTTGACGAATATTATAGACCTGCCGAAATCAAACTTAACTCAATTGATTTAACAGAAGGCAGAGATGGCAGAGCAGGTGTTGTAGCCGGTTTAAAAGCAGGTACAAAATTTGTAAACGCAAATGACAAAAACGATATCTATTACGTAAACGGCAATAATCAGCTTACCAGAGCGGAAGGAACTGACAGAAAACCAATCGGCCCAATTACAATTAATGATTCAACTCTTGTCCTGTATCACGAACCAACATTTACGGGCAGACGTTCAATGTATAACGCACAATATCATTTCACATCAAACCCATATCAAAAGAAACAGCAGGCTGTTACAGGTTCAAAACTTGCAGTTATAAAATAAAACTAGCCGCGTTTTTGCGGATAAAAATATATTTGATATTTTAATGCATTCAAAATAATATCGATTTCTGAGGCGTTAAGTGTATTGTTGCGTAATTTTTGAGATAAATTTTGGACTGTATAGTGTTTGTTTTTAACATCGGCAATTATGCGTGCCAACTGAGTAATTGTGACATCATTATCAATCATTAATTTTTTAATTTCATTGCATATTCCCATAAATCAAGAATACCTTATTTAAATCTATATTGACATTTTTAAATTAATACTTTAAAATTAAATTATTAATTTAAAAGAGGAGTTATTAATATGAACAAAAATATAGCTTTCACACTCGCAGAACTCTTAATCACCCTCGGTATTATCGGCGTGATTGCTGCGCTGACTATGCCGTCACTCATAGTTAAACATAGAAAACAAGTCGTTGTTGAAAAACTCAAAAAAACATCGTCTGCTTTATTGCAAGCTTATAATATGGCTAAATTAGACTATGGTGATAGTGATAGAGAGCGCTTCACTCCATTGAATGGAGACGTTGCTCTTGAAATGTTCAATAAATATTATGTTCCATATATGAAATTTTTAAAAGTTGAAAAAGGTCAAAAAGGTGTATACGGATATTTAGCAGACGGAACAGTACTGTATTTTTTCAAATCTCGTGAGACCAATGAACCGATTACTACTTGGAATTGTACATATATTGCTGTATGTATAAATGAAAAAGCATGTGAAAATCTGGACAGTAATGTAGATGCCTCAGCTTCAAATGTTGCAAACGGTAAAGACGTGTTCGGCATTTACATTAACGGGAAAATACCAACTTGGCACTTTAAATATTCTACACACGAAGAAATTATTGAAAGATGTAAAAATAATAACTCAATTGAGGCTTGCTCCGCTCTTATCTTTGAAGCAGGATGGAAAATCCCTGATGACTATCCGATAAAGTTTTAAAAATCCAAATAATATCGACAAAGTGGGTAAAAACTATCCGATTAAGTTTTAACAAAATTTGATATACAACAAAAAATTTTTACAATAAATTTTTTCGTTGTATAATAACTTTAATATGAACAAAAAATTATTTGTAATATCAGGTTCGTCAGGTGTTGGAAAAGGCACGGTTTTAAAAGGTTTTCTGAACAAAAACCCGCATTTTATGCTGTCAATTTCCTGCACTACAAGACTGCCGCGCGAAGGTGAAGTTGACGGTGTAAACTATTTTTTTCTTTCAAAAGAAGAGTTTCAAAACTGTATTGATAACGACAAATTTCTTGAATGGGCAGAATTTGCGGGAAACCGTTACGGCACAAAAAGAAAATATATTAAACAATGTCTTGCCGACGGAAAAGACATTATTTTAGAAATAGACACAAAAGGCGCACTGCAGGTAAAAAAACAAATGCCTGAAGCTGTTTTGATTTTCATCGCTCCCCCGTCTTTGGAAGCTCTTGAAAAACGTTTGAGAGGTCGTCAAACAGAGGACGAAGCAACTATTCAAAAGCGCCTGCACGAGGTTAAGCAGGAACTTGAACGCGCTCAAAATTTTGATTATAAAATTGTAAACGACGAATTGGAAAGAGCAGTTTCAGAGCTTGAAAATGTTATAATCGGAGAACAAAAATGTTAAGCGGCAAAACGGTTTTAGTCGGTATTACAGGCGGAATTGCAGCTTATAAGATTTGCGAACTTATTAGAATGTATAAACGAGCAAACGCAAATGTCCGTGTGGTTTGTACACAAAATGCTCTTAATTTTGTTACAAAACTGACACTTCAAAACCTAAGCCAAAACGAAGTAGGGGTTGAAGAATTTGACATAAAAGAGTTCAAGCCCGAACATATATCATACGCTGATGAAGCAGATATTATGGTGATTGCCCCTGCTACGGCAAATACGATTTCAAAAATCGCAACAGGAGTTTGCGACAACCTTTTAACTTCAATTGCATGCGCGTTTACAAAGCCTGTAATTATTGCACCTGCAATGAATTGCGGAATGTGGGACAATCCGATTTTACAAGAAAATTTGAATAAACTTCATTATACGATTTTAGAACCCGAAAGCGGCTTTTTGGCTTGCGGTTACGAGGGAAAAGGCAGACTTTGTTCGTTAGAAAAAATTTTTGATAAAACTGTTGAATTGTTAGATTACAAACCTCTTACAGGCAAAAAAATCGTAATAACATCAGGCGGAACAATTGAGAATATTGACCCTGTAAGGTATATTTCAAACTATTCGTCGGGCAAAATGGGACTGGCGCTTGCTGATACGGCAAAAAGTTTCGGCGCAGATGTAGTTTTGATTACAACAAAAGAAGTTTCAAGAAAATACGATGTTATTAAAGTAAAATCCGCACTCGACATGAAAGAAGCTGTCGAAAAAGAATTTGAAACGGCTGATTGTATTATAATGGCTGCTGCGGTCGCAGATTACAGAGTAAAAGAAATTTCTTCACAAAAAATGAAAAAAACTGCTGACGATGAAATTACTTTAAAATTAGTCAAAAACCCTGATATTTTAAAAGAAATTTCCTCACAAAAGCAAGGACAAATTATTGTCGGCTTCTGTGCCGAATCAGAAAACTTAATAGAAAATGCTAAAGAAAAAATTGCAAAAAAGGGATGTGATTATCTTATTGCAAATGACATTTCACGCAAGGACATAGGATTTTCAAGTGACTATAATGAAGTTACTATTTTAGCCAAAAACGGCGGTATGAAAAAGCTTGAACGTGTAGACAAGATGACAATTGCACGTCAAATTTTTGAGGAAATTTATGGATAAGTCTGAAATTATTCGCCGTATACAAGCTTTTGCACCCGTTGAAACATCAGAAAAATGGGATTGTTCGGGCTGGTGCGTAGAAACAGCCAAAAATGAAATCAAACGCATAATGCTTGCATTGACTGTTACAGAAGATGTAATAGCACAGGCAAAAAACAAAAATTGTGATATGATAATTTCTCATCATCCGCTATTTTATGTTCCTTTAGATTGGAAACATAGTGATATTTATTGCGCACATACAAATCTGGATAGAGCATACGGCGGAACAACTGATGTTTTAATTAGAAATTTAGACTTAAAAGCAGCCCAAACGCAAGATTTTTTAAGATACGTTGATACTGATATTTCATTGAAAGATATGTTAGTAAAATTAAAAACGATATCCCCCAATCTCCGCTATATTAATAACAAAAATATAACTCATTTAAAAAGAATTGCGTTTTGTGCAGGAAGCGGGTCAGAATTTATACAAGAAGCTTATGAAAACGACGCCGACGCATTAGTTACGGGAGATTTAAAATTCCATACAGCACTTGAAAGCCCAATTGCAATTTTTGATATCGGACATTTTGAGAGTGAAATTCTTGTTTTGCCTGTTTTTGAAAACCTTATTAACGGCGACACAGAAGTTGTTTATGCAAACGAAAAAAGTCCGTTTTGCTATGAATAGATTATAAGATAAATTTATAACAAATACTCCGCATAAATATCCTCACGGGCAGTAATATTTCTCTTTAATTTGAAAAACAATTATAAAGTCAAATATTTAAAGAGGATTTACATGAAAAAATTACTTACTGCCGCGGCTATTTTATTATGCATAATTAATACCGTTCAAGCCGAAGAACTCATAAAACAACAATCAAAATACCCCGATTACGGATATATGTATCTTGGTGCAGATAAATTCGAAAAAATGAACAGAAAAGTTTTTGCATTCAATTTAGGTTTAAATAAATATGCCATAAGACCCGTGCATATTTTATGGTCATCAATTCTGCCCGAATACGGTATTGAAAGAATTCACAGTGCATATAAAAATATTGAATACCCCAAAAGACTTGTAAGCAGCATGATACAAAAAGATTTCAAAACCTCCGGCAGAGAAACAGTAAGATTTTTAACCAACACAACATTAGGTCTTGGCGGAATGTATGACCCTGCAAAAAAATTCTTTCACCTTGAGCCGTCAACTGAGGATATGGAACAAGCTTTAACCCGCTGTAAATGTAATTCAGGTCCTTACCTTGTCTTGCCTGTTATGAACGGAACAACAATGCGCGGTGCGGCAGGAAAAATTTTAGACACATCACTCAACCCTACAACTTATGTGGCAACTCCAGTTCTGGCAATGGTTAAAGCTGGATTGACAGTCAATAGAACTTCATATATGCAGCCGTTTATTAAAATGATAGAATCAACCTATGCAGACCCGTACGATATTGCACGAAAAATGTACGGACTTGATAATTACATCAAGACCGAAAATTTAGACAGAAAAGAAGTATTAGAAAATGGCTTCAAAACTGTTGAAGAAAACCCTGACTCTACCCCTGAGCTTGTTGATATGCGCGGTATTGACGCACCAGAAGATGAACTTACCGTTGCAAAAATCATTAAAGGCGGAACAAATATTGATGATATTGTTTTAAAAAGCTACAACGCGAACAATTCTAAACTTATGGCGGATATGCTCCTTCCTGATTACAACCCGCAATGTCCCGTGGTTGATTCAATGAGAACAGCTCTTTTTGACCTGCCTGATGTCAGTGACTCTATATGGAACGAACTTTCAATATGGAACAGATGTTTCTGTAAAAAAATCAAAACATCATCGGTTAATATCACACCCGATAAAGAGGATTACAAATTCCGCTATATTATGCAAAAAGACAAAAATGCACCTTTAGCAATAATTTATCCGTCAATCGGCGAAGGCATACAATCACACCATTCTGTTGTCATGGCAAAACTCTTCTATGATGAAGGATATTCGGTTGTAATTCAAGGAAGCCATTTTCAATGGGAATTCGTAAAAAGCATGCCAGACGGCTATCACCCTGGATTGCCTGTAAAAGATGCCGAATACCTGCATGATGTGACATCTAAAATTGTCGAAAAACTTGAAAATAAATATGAATGCAAATTCCCTCAAAAAACCGTTCTCGGAACTTCATTCGGTGCTATGATGACGTTGTTTCTTGCTGACAAAGAGTCAAAAGAAAATACTTTGAATATAACAAAATACATTTCAATATGTCCTCCGATTGACCTTATGTATGCTATGGAACAAGTAGACAAAAACGGTGAAGAATGGAACAAAAATCCCGATGACTTAAAAAATCGAGTTGCATCAACCGCTTCAAAAGTTATCCAGCTTGCAGATATGAAAGATGAACAAAAAGACTTCCAAATCGGTAAACTTCCGTTTACAGAAGAAGAAGGGAAGTTAATTACAGGATTTATAATGCACCAAAAACTTTCGGATTTAATTTTTACAATTGAAAAAACTCCTAAAAATAAAGTTACTGGTATTTATGAAACATTAAATAACATGAATTATAGAGACTACATGGAAAAATATATTCTCGGCAATGAATATAATACAATTGATGATTTAAAATATGACACAAGCCTTTTATCACTTGCAAGCTTCTTGCAAAACAGTTCTAACTATAAAATTTATCATTCAGTAGATGATTATTTAGTAAATCAAACTCAGTTGAAAAAACTTAAAATATGCTCAGGTAAAAAAACAACACTTCTAAGCAACGGAGCACATTTAGGCTTCATGTATACACCGGAATTTCTTGAAGATTTGAAAAAAGAAATTTCCCTGACAGAAAAAACAGCATTGCTCAACGAGTAGTGACGCTAAAGTGATCTTCAATTATGTTATTTAATTCTTGCTTTATAACTTCCCATTTTACATTTAAATCCAAAGTTAATGCTTGAATCCTATTTTTTCCTATCTTTTTATCTAAAAGTATTTTGTTAATATTTTCATTTTTAGCATATAATATTAATCCGCTCACATTTCCTGTATTATATTTATCTTTATTTTTAACATATGCCAGTATTTGATATAAATGTGAAGAATCTATAGATTGTTTACCATAATAAGATTGCAAAATTTTCTTTGAATAAAATTTAGTATCGATTATTAATGAATGATTACCATTAAAAAGTGTGATATCAGTTCTCATATTTGGCAAAAGTTCAATACCTTCATTATCTTCAATATCCCATTCGATTTTTGAAGCAGCCGGTTTTAACTGAGGATAATGTTTTTTATAATAATTAAGAACAAAACGCTGAAACAATGAATATAACTGACTTTCATTTATATAATTACAAATTTTATAACTACCATCCTCTGTTGTCATTATCATTCCATTACATATTATGTAACATAGATTAATTAACAATCTATATGTATCATTATTTCTATGAAAA
>CAJUPC010000016.1:47712-48732 GCA_910588555.1 Candidatus Gastranaerophilales bacterium | reverse complement strand
GCATTTGAGAGATTAAGCGCTTTAAATTTATTAAGAATAGTGGCCATAATCTGGTAATACGACCTTTTTTCACCTAAAAAATTTAACGCTGCATTAATTTCTATCTGATTTCTTCCATCTACTAATGCTTTTAAAAACTCTAATTCAATATCGGTTAATTGGACCTTTGGTAAATATCTTCTTTTAATTTCTGGTATACTGACGTTGTAATGCACTCTGTCATGTAGTTCTTCAAACAAAATCATTCTTTTGTATTGGAATTTGTTTGTTTGGTTTAAATCTTCTTCTAAACTGTTTTGTGTCATTTTTCCTCCTAAATTTTTTCATCTTTAATAACGTGTTGTGACAAAATATAAACAAGATTAGTTCTGTTTACAGCTCCAAATTTTTTATACATATTAGCTAAATAAGCTTTAACTGCTTGTGGACTAAAAAAAATTCTCCCAGCAATTTCTCTATTTGTAAGTCCTTGTATAAGCCACTTAACTACCTTCATTTCGTTCTCTGTTAGCAAATTACTTACGTAGTCATCAAATTCCATTTTATTATCTCCTTTTTGCTAGATTTAATTCATTATTGAGTAATTAAAAACACTAGAAGTGTTAAAAAAATAAATCTATTATATTGTTAATGATTGATAGCAATAGTATAAAAAAAGTTTTTGGTAAAAATATTCATAGACTCAGAAAGGCAAAGGAGCTTTCTCAAGAACAGTTAGCAGAGATTGTCGGTTTGGAACGTGACTCAATCTCTTCTATAGAAACTGGTCGTGCATTTACTTCCAGTGAAGCAATTGCAAACTTTTCGAATTATTTTAATATTGAACCATATATTTTGTTTAAATCCAAAAACATTGAAGAAACAGACAAAATAAAAGACTTAAAAAAAGAAATAAATCGTTCTTTGTCTGATTGTGATGAGAATGAACTCAAAACGATATACAATGTTATCAATGCTTTAAAAAAATAAATTTATCATATTTGCATTTTTGCCTCCTTATATTCTCTAATATTAACATAT
>CAJUPC010000016.1:0-47702 GCA_910588555.1 Candidatus Gastranaerophilales bacterium | reverse complement strand
TTTGACAAGTGTCATTGGGTAGAAGATTTTAATATACACATACATTATTAATAAATGAGTAAAATATATTCAAAAAAATTAGGCAAGAATATACAAAAAACAAGGAAACAAAAAGGACTATCCCAAGAAAAGCTAGCAGAGTTAATGGGTAAAAGTCGAAATTATATTGGTATGGTTGAGAGAGCTGAATTAAATGTACCTGTTTCTGTAATTTTTGATTTTGCAAAAATTTTGAATGTAGAACCAAAAGATTTTTTTAATTTTTAAAAACACTTATAACTATTCACAATATAATCATTACTTTAAAAAATCAACTCATTTGAGAAGTTCTCCTTTCGTTATGTATAACGGATTATATTAAATATTATTATTTACTATTGATAAATGCAATATGTAGACGACAAAACTTTACAATTACGTAAAAAATTAGGCGATTTGATTAAAAAAATCCGTGAAAAACAAACCGGAAATTCAATTAATCGTTTTGCTAATGAATATGGTTTGAATGATAGCAATTTAGGCAAAATAGAAAAAGCTCAAATTGATTGTAAATTTGTAACATTTTGGAAAATTGCAGAAGCATACGGCTTAAAGCCGTCAGAAGTTGTCAAAATGCTTGAAGAAGAACTTGGCGAAGATTTCACACTTATTGATTTATAGTAGGTCGGGATTGCTATCCCGACAAAAATTAAATATAAAAAAACCCCGCATTTGCGGGGTTTTTGTTAACCGATTACGGGCTGAACAAATGTTCGTGCTGCAAGTTCTTTATCAAGCATTAACAATGCTTTTTTATCATCTCCGATAAGTTTAAGAGTGGCTAAAACTCCGCCAACGCTTGCTTCTTCTTCAACCTGTTCTTTCAAGTACCAATTCAAGAATGATAATGCTGCACGGTCTTTTACTTCTTCTGCAATATCCATCAATGCGTTAATTCTTGAAGTTACGAATTCTTCGTGAGTCAAAACTTGTTCAAAACAAGCTAATGGTGAGTCCCATTTTGTTTCAGGTTTGTCGATTGCTTCAAGCTCAACTTCGCCGCCTCTTTCATGGACGTAATCAAACATACCCATTGCATGAGCGTGTTCTTCCTGAACCTGAACATCAAACCAGTTTACAAAACCTTTAAGATTGAATCTTTCAAAGTATGCTTTCATTGAAAGGTACAAATATTCAGAATACAATTCTTTGTTAATTTGGTCGTTAAAAGCTTTTTCCATTTTTTCGTTAATCATAAATTCCTCCTTTTTAATTTATCCTTATATAAATTTTATCACTAAAAAATAATTTAAGATAAATATTTCGGGCAATGAAAAATTTGTTTGTTCTGCTTAATTTGTAATTGCTATGGAAAATTGTGTTAATAAATTATTAAAAGCGTTTGATGAAAATGAAGCACTTTCTCGTGATGAATTTGCGGATTATATAGCATTTCATGGTATCGGAAATGCATATAATAAAAGATGGCTTGCTGATATAGTCCCTGCTGATGTATTGAAACTTTCTGTTAAACAGGCTGTAAATATTATTGCAACTTTATCGGAAAGCGGTGTTTTTTATGACAGATTTCCCGATAATATTGAAACTCCGAATTACGGTGACAAATGGGGAAGACTTGCAAATTATATTGAAATAAACGACCGTGCGATTGCATATATGGACGGAGGCTGCACCTGCAAGGGTATTTTAAGCTGTATAAAACTTCTTACGGCAATTCCCCCTTCTGCAAAAAGCTGGGCAAATTGTGTAATTTTATCTCAAGTCTGGCAGAATATATTCGGCGACGCTTATGAAAAGGGACCGTTTGAAGAAAATTCAATTTACGGGTTACGTTTGAACACAAGTTACAGTGATAATATTATTGATTATTCAATTGTCGATAAAATTTCTCCCGAGGAGCAGTTAAAGGCTTTTGTTGATTTGGCTCATTTCAGAGGGATAAAAGTAGGTTTCAGGCATGTGATATCTGCCGACCAGATGAAAGTTGCAACTTGTTATAAAGACGATGTTACATTTGATTGGAACAATCCCGAGCATGTTGAGATATATATTCAAGAATGTGTTAAATTAATGAATTTGGGCTTTGAATGTATGTTTATCGATTCTGCAAAACACATAGGCGGCTATGACATGGAAAATTATACAGGTGTCGGTGCACTGCCAGAGTATCATCAAATGCAGTATATTTTGAATGAAATACGTTCAAGAAGCGGAAAAACAGACATAAGTTTTGTAGGTGAAAAAAGTTCTTTTGATTTTGAAAGATACAGGCTTATGGGTTTGAATGCGGGAACAGATTTTATAACAGGCGACAATTTTTATGCGGTTAGAGATTTGTCCGAAACTCTTAAATATAATCGTGAATACGCACCGGGTGTAGAGATTACAAACGATAACAATGAGGGCGGACTTTCTTACGAACAAAAGCTTAACCGTATAAGAACAGCTTTATTCGGATTTTATTGTGCAAGCGATAAACTGCCGAGTTTTATGCAGATGAATGACTTGTTTCCTCTGCGATATGACACCAATACTCACCATTTAATGATGACAAATCCGTCTTATTCAACTGACGGGACGGCATTAAGCCATTGGGAAAATTTGTTCGCATTTGATGACGGAAGATTTTACAACAAATGCGCGGGCGAATTGTTCGCTTACGCATTGGAAAAGTAAGAAAATTTTCTTACTGATAACAAAAAAGGAGATATAATATGACATTTAATCCATTGGAAGAAAAGGGAATTCCCGTTGAAAAACAGCTTAGAAGCTGGCATGATATTGTTAAAAGACCATTTGATAAACATGACATTGATTGCTATTCAAGAACACGTCAAATCTTGATGAACGGTATTGAAGTTGAAGCGTGGAATTTTAAACATAATTTTGCAAGATGCTGCCCTGATGCTGATGTTAGAAAAACTATTGCTTTATCAAGACGTATAGAAGATATGCAGCAAACAACAGTAAACTGGCTTACACCTGCATGTCAGAGCGTTCTTGAAACAACTCTCGGTTATGAACAGGTTGCGGTTGATTTAACTGCATGGCTTGCGCAAAACGAACCGGATGAATATGTAAAATCAGTATATGATATGGGATTGTTGGAAGATTTCGACCACCTGTACAGATACAGTCAGTGGGCTTATATGGTACACGGAATTGACCCTGATAACATTTTGCAAGGAATGACTGATGTCGTAATCGGACGTCCGACACAAAATCACCACAATTGCAGCGGCGTAAGACTTATGCATCACTATAATAAAGATACTGCTTCACCCCAGACTAAAGTTAATATTTATACTCTTGTTTCAGGTGAACAGCAGACTCACAACTTTTATGCCGAACACGGTATGATGTATGCCAATGATGATTTAAGAAGAACATTCGGTGAAATTTGCGACGTTGAAGAAGAACACGTTACAATGTATGAAAGTTTAATCGACCCGAATGAAACTCCGTTGGAAAAACTTCTTCTTCATGAATTTACGGAAGTTTGTACATATTATAACTGCTACAAAGATGAAGAAAACGATAAATTGAAACAAATTTGGGAAGAATTTCTTGCCTTTGAATTAGGGCATCTGCAAATCGCTTCGGACTTGCTTAAAAATCATGAAGGCAGAGACCCTGAAGAAATTATCGGTAATAAAATTGTTCTTCCGTGTCATTTTGAAGAACAAAAAGAATACGTAACAAATATTTTAGAAAACGAAATTGACAAACGCCACGACGGTATGGGCGGCTTTACAACAATTGACGACTTGCCTTCTGATTGGCCGAGCTACAGAGTTCAAGAAATTGTCAATGGTGATGGAGCTGCTACTGAACAAACAATTAGACTTATTGACACCTCAATCGGTATGGATATTGTAACTGCAGAACCGAAACTTCGTAAAAAAGAACCGAAATTACTTGAACGCGGACTTGAACCTGAGGCACAGGCTCCAAATACTGTATCCGTAGAAGATTACGAACGTATGGTTGATGTGCCGCCGATGGAATTTTAACCTATAAGGAGTTTTTTATATGAAACTAATGAAAATCCTAAAAATAACAGCATATACAACAATGATTGCAGCAGGTGTGATTATGATAGTAAAAGGCTGTATGGAAAAACGAAAACAAAAAGCAAAAGAAAGAATGATTTTAATTGCAAAACAGCTTAATACTGATATAAAAAATACAGAACGCAAAATTTCTCCCCGTTATCATGACAAAAATCAAGAAAAATATGACGAACTCTGGGGAGAAGAAAACAGCTGCAACTAAAAAAAAAGCACCAATAGGTGCTTTTTTTATATTAAATCTACCAATCCGGTCGAATGGTCAAAATGGCATTTTGCGATAAGCAATTTGTCATTTTTTACTGCTTCGTTGATAATAACCGAATGTTTCATCAAATAATCTTCAACCCATTTTGTGTGTTCTTGCGCGAAGAAATTGTGGCATGTAACATCCTCTGTCTTATCAAGCACAGGATAAACGCATTTCAAAATAGATGAAAAGTTACTCATTGGCTCAGGATAATGTTCTTTAGCATACTTCATAACCCCGCAATCGTCGTGTCCGAGAAGGATTAATAGAGGGACGTTCAGCTTTTTAACAGCATATTCAATACTTTCCACAACATTAGGTCCTGTAGTCATTCCAGCAACTCTTGCCACAAAAAGTTCTCCGATACCGCAGTCAAAAATAATTTCAGGAACTACACGACTATCCGAACATGTCAAAACACACGCATACGGTTCTTGATGAAACGCATATTTCTGCAAAGTTTCAAGTGTCATATTCTTTGTGGTCGGAGTACCGTTTACAAAATTTCTGTTGCCTTCTAATAACTTTTCTAATTCTTTTTTTGCCCTATGCAAAGGTTCTGTATTCATTTTAAAATTCCCATATAATGCTTTGCTCTCTCTATCATACAAATATTATAGCAAAAAATTTTTTATTGATATGTAAAAATATTGATATTATAATAATTTTATGAAAATTTTAGGTATAGACCCGGGGCTTGGTATAGTTGGTTATTCTGTCGTTGAATATGACGGAAATACGCCTGTACTTTTGCATTCAGGCTCAATTCAAACATCTAAAGATAAAAAAGAAGCTGCAAGACTTCTTGAAATTTGGGAAGATATGAACATAATTGTTGACAAATATAAACCTGATGTTTGTGCGATTGAAAAACTTTTTTTCTTTAGAAATCAGACAACAGTTATGCCTGTTGCCCACGCACGCGGAGTAATATTGACGGTGCTTGAAAAATACGGTGTTCCGATTTTTGAATATACTCCTATGGAAGTAAAACAGGTTTTGACAGGTTACGGAAGAGCGGATAAAAAAGAGGTTGAGCAAATGGTGAAAATTACGCTCGGTGTTGACGTTCTGCCAAAACTTGATGATACAGTTGACTCAATTGCGATTGCAATTTGTCATACGCGCTCAAATGTGGTATCATAATCCTATGAATATTGATTTTATTTTATTTAGGCAAATTTCAGTTTTAAGCTTGTTCTTCGGAGCTTTGTCGGGACTTGTGACATTAATTCCTTTTATCGGAACGCTTTCAATGGTGTTTTTAATTTGTTTTGTTGCACCGCTTGTGATTTGGCTTTTGATAAAATACGGCTGTCTTTCATTGTCTTCTATTAAAGAAAGCGTAATTGTCGGAGCAATTGCTGGATTTGTTTCGTATTTGGGTTTTTCAATAATTTATATTCCGATTTCTGTAATTTTGATGAAATTTTTTAATATTTCTGCAAATTACGGAATAGGCATAATGCTTTCAAATGCGGGATTTTTTATTTTAACCGTGCTTTCAATATTTATGGGAGTTTTGAGTGCTACGGTAAACGCGTTTACAGGTTTTTTAACTTTTTATATATTGGAATTTATCAGCTCAAGTAAAAGATAATTTATATTAATTCATCCGAATTTATTTCGAACGCATCAACTTTTGAGTAATCGGTCGGAAGTATGAAAACAATTTTGTCTGATTGAACTTTTTTGTCTGTTTTCATTATTTCACTCATTTTTTTCATATTGTATTCAGGAATTTTACAAAAATTGTATTTTTTAATTACATCTTCAGCAAGAAATTTGTAACTTTTGTCAATCAAATTTTTCTTTAAAGCAAGATTAAATGCAAATTTCATTCCCTCAACAATGGCTTCGCCGTGAGTGAATTTTTTATAGTTTGTAATTTTTTCAATTGCGTGGCCGTATGTGTGGCCGAAATTCAAAATTCTGCGCAAACCTGCTTCTTTTTCGTCTTTTTCCACAACTGATTTTTTAAGTTTGATACAAATTTCTATGAGTTTGGCAAGAGTTTTTTCGTCACGGTTCAAAATTTCTTTTGATTTTTCGCTCAGAAAATTTGTCAGATTTACTTCTTCTTCAAGTAAACAGCTTTTTTCTATGAAAGAGTATTTGACAACTTCGCCTAAACCTGTTTTAAATTGTCTGTCATCTAGTGTTTTTAATATTTTCGGATTAATCAAAACAGCTTTCGGCTGGTAAAATGTGCCGACAAGATTTTTGCCAAAACTTGTGTCGATTGCGGTTTTTCCTCCAACAGAGCTGTCAACGCAGGCTAAAAGTGTTGTCGGAACCTGAATGAAATCTATTCCGCGCATATAAGTCGATGCGGCAAAACCTGCTAAATCACCGACAACGCCGCCACCGATTGCTATTATTACATCGGAGCGTTTGAGTTTCATTTCAAGCGCGCGTTCAAGTATTTTTTGATAGTTTTTAAAATTCTTTTCTTTTTCACCGTCTTTAAGAATAAATTTGTGAGATTTGTCAAATCCGAAAATTTTCCCGTAAATTTTTTCAACTTTTTGTGAAATAATTACAAGATAATTTTTTTTTCCGATATAAGACAGAATTCTTTCTCTAAAATCTGCAACTGCTTCACTTTCAATATTTATCGGATATGTTATTTCTTGCGAATTTATTTTGACTTCAATCATAGAAACTCCAAAATTTCTTGTACGATATTATAAGGTGTTTTACTCGTTGTGTCAATTGTTATGTGTGCTTTTTCGTAATTTTTTTCACGCAGTTTTATAATTGACGAAATTTTTTCAACGGAAAAGTTTTTCTTTAAAAGCGGTCTGTGAGTTTGGGTTTTAATACGGTTAAAAATTTCTTCGGGTGTGGCTTTCAGATAAATTACTTTGCCGCTTTGAAGCATTAATTTTCTGTTTTCTTCATTTTCAAAAGCCCCTCCGCCTGCAGAAATTATCTGACTGTCATTTTTGCAAAAATGTTTGATTTTTTCTGTTTCAAGCATTCTGAAAAAGGGTTCGCCGTGCTGTAAAAAAATATCAGAAATTTTTTTCTGTGTGCTTTTTTCAATTTCTTCGTCTATATCAATGTATTTGTATTCCGGAAGCTCTTTTGCAAGTTCTGCACCGATTGTAGTTTTGCCGCTTCCCATCATTCCGATGAGTATAATATTCATAAAAACATTTTACAACAAATTTATGTGATAAAATCAAGTTATGAAAAAATTTGTTATTTTTGATTTGGACGGAACACTTTTAAACACGCTTGAAGACCTGAAAGACAGTACAAATTATGCAATGTGTAATTTTGGTTATCAGAAGCGGACACTGGATGAAGTGAGAAGTTTTGTCGGAAATGGGGTTAGAAAACTTATTGAGCGCGCTGTGCCGAAAGATTGTCAAAATGTTGACGAATGCCTTGAATGTTTTAAAACTCATTACTCAGAAAATATGTATAACAAGACAGCTCCTTATGAAGGTATTCTTGAAGTTTTAAAAGAATTGCGCGAAAAGGGTTTAAAAATTGGAGTTGTTTCAAATAAATTTGACTCGGCTGTGAAAGAATTGTGTGAAAAGTATTTTCAAGGATTAATTGATATTGCTATAGGTCAATCCGATGAAATTGCGAAAAAGCCTGCACCTGACGGAGTTTTAAAAGCAATGGAAATTTTGGGCGCGCAAAAGGAATTTACTATTTACGTAGGAGACTCTGATGTAGATGTTGAAACTGCGAAAAATGCGGTACTTCCTTGTCTCGGTGTAACATGGGGATTTCGCGACAGAGCAAATCTTTCGGGAGCTGACTTTATTATTGACAGGCCGAGTGATATAATTGATGTAATCATGAGTGTATAGTATGCTGCCGTAAATGAAAGCGACGCAATTTTAAATTATATTTAAACCTGCACCAGTGCTTTGACTTCTTTACGTTTAACCTTATTAGTAGCGGTTCTCGGCAAAGATTCTTTTGTTATGGTAATGTTTACCGGACGTTTGTATGCTGTCAGATGTGTTGAAAGCTGTTTAACTTCCGCTCTGACAACTTTTTCAAGTTCTTCCTCGCTGTATTTGTCAATAATTTCTTTTTTCGGAACGATTACGGCTGCAATTTCTTCTGTACCGTCTTTTGAACCGAATGTTCTTGAAAGTCCGAATACGCAGACTTCCGCAAACAACGGGCTTTTTTCCAACACTGCTTCAACTTCTTCGGGGAATACTTTTTTGCCGCCTGAAAGTACAATCATATTTTTAATTCTGCCTGTAATATAAATATGTCCGCCGTTTCTGATTTCTGCTATGTCACCTGTATGGAACCATCCGTCTTCATCAATTACTTCTGCAGTTAATTCAGGCTGGTTGTGATAACCTTTCATAACGCAAGGTCCTTTTAACAAAAGTTCGCCGGTTTCGGTGTCAACTTTTGCTTCAAAACTTTTCAGCGGTTTTCCGACAGACGCGATATCAGAATGTCTGTCGACGTTGATTGACGCAACAGGGCTTACCTCTGACAGTCCGTAACCTTGAAATACTCTAATACCGATTGTCTGGAAGAATTTGCCGACTGAAACATCCAGCGGTGCGCCGCCTGAGATACAGCCCATAAATCTTCCGCCGAATTTGTCATGAACTTTTCTAAACATAAATTTTTTAATTCTATATGAAGGAACAAATCGTGCA
Source organism: Candidatus Gastranaerophilales bacterium (assembly GCA_910588555.1). Taxonomy (GTDB): domain Bacteria; phylum Cyanobacteriota; class Vampirovibrionia; order Gastranaerophilales; family Gastranaerophilaceae; genus Stercorousia. The sequence continues at coordinate 38,727 of CAJUPC010000016.1, read as the reverse complement.
AGAGCAAATTTCAGACTAAATTTCAGTTGTTCAATTTTTGACTCATTACTCAATTCTGACTCAATTGTAGTTTTTAACAGTTTTAAGAATGCTGGAACTACAATCATGAATTGAATGCGTTTTTCTTTCATAATGCTTAAAATATCTTTGGGTTTTAAGCTCGGCGTGTAATAAAGTGAACATCCGAAATTCAAGAATGTTGAAAATCCTACTGTCATTTCAAACAAGTGGTTCATCGGCAGAATTGAAAGAAGATTAATATTTTTGAACGGCAATATTTTATCAAGCGCATCTTTCAAATCATCAAGCTGTGTAAGCATATTTGTAAAAGTTGTTTCAACACCTTTAGGGCTTCCTGTAGTACCTGATGTATAGATAATGAAAGCAGTAGATTTTGAGCTTCTGACTCTCCATTTTGCGTCGTAATTGTCGGGGAGCTGATAAATACTTGTTTCTTCAATATTGTAATAAGGCTCATCCATAACAAGGATTGTATGTAATGAAGAAATTTCCTGTTTCAAAAATTTTGCCATTTCGATATGTTTGCGAGAGACAAGAATTACTGAGGGTTCGCAATCTGTTAGAATAGATTTCAATTCATATTTTGTAAGTTTAACATCTAAAGGGACTGTGATTGTACCTGCAAGGATTGAAGCAAAGACGCATGCGCCGAATTCAGGTTTGGATTCTGATAAAATCGCAACTTTTTCGCCTTTTTCAACTTTTATTTCATTAATCAAATAATGAGCAAGTTTTCTTGACAAAAGCCCGACACCTGAGTATGTGAGTTCTTTCCAGCCATACTGATTTTTCATTCCGAGTGCAACTTTGTTGGAATAATTTTCAGTTCTGTTTTTTAATAATGTTAAAATACTTTGTTTCTTAGATTCCATACACTAACCCCTTATCCTGTTGTTTCAACAGTATATTATAATATTTAATGTCAAGTCAAGATATTAAGTATTTTTGTATTATAATTTTTTTATGCGCAACTAAAGGAGCTGTGAGCTATGTTGAAAAAGAAAAAAGTATATATAGAGACTATGGGATGTCAGATGAACAAATCTGATACCGAAAGAATGCTCGGTATGTTATCTCATTTTGGTTATGAAGAAACAAAAGTTCAGGAAGAAGCTGACTTGTTAATGGTTAACACCTGTTCAATAAGACAGTTGTCAGAAGATAAAGCATTCAGCCAGCTTGGTGTTTGGGGCAAGTGGAAAAAAGATTGTAAACCTGATTTATTAATCGGGATAACAGGCTGTGTTGCACAGCAAAAAGCAAGAAAAGTATTTTCACGTGCGCCTTATGTTGATTTTGTTTTGGGAACTCATAAAATTTATTCGCTTCCTGATGTGATAAAAAGAATTGAAGCTGGCGAAAGAGTTTGCGAGTGCGAAGAAACAAATCTTCCTTCATCAAACGAAAAAGGCTATCCGATTAACCGTGTTAAATCAACAAATGCATGGATAAACATTACTGAAGGCTGCAACAACTTCTGCACATACTGTATTGTTCCTTATACAAGAGGAAGAGAGCGTTCAAGACTTCCCGAAGTTATTATAAAAGAGGTTAAAGATGCGCTGGCTGACGGCTTTAAAGAAATTACACTGCTCGGTCAAAATGTTGACAGTTATGGAAACGATTTTAAAGATAAAAGTTATCATTTAGCAGACTTGTTAAGAGATATCAACGCAATCGAAGGCAAATTCAGAATACGTTTTGTAACTTCATATCCGACAGATATTACGGATGAACTTATTCAAACTGCGGTTGAACTCGATAAGGTTTGCGAATACTTCCATATCCCTATGCAGTCGGGAAGTTCAAGAGTTTTGAAAGCCATGAACAGGCGTTATGACAGAGAAACTTATGCAAAAATTGTGGAAAAAGTCAGAAAAATGGTGCCTGATGTAACCATTACAAGTGACTTTATTGCGGGTTTCCCGGGTGAAACAGAAGAAGAATTTGTTGAAACTTTGACTGCGATTGACGAATTTGAACTTGATTACTCAAATGTTGCGGCATATTCTCCGCGTGAAAAAACCGTTGCGGCAAAATGGGTTGATAAATTTATACCCGAAGATGTAAAAGATGAAAGATTTCAGCGTTTGAATTTAAAAGTTCAGGAAAACTGTTTGAAATCCAATTTAAAATACGTCGGACGTGAAATGGAAGTGTTGATTGAAAACTTCTATGAACACAAGGGTAAAATGATTAACACAGGCAAAACGAGAAATTTCAAAACGGTTCATATACCCTGCGACAAGGACTTAACGGGAGAATTTGTAAACGTAAAAATTTCCGGTGCAAAAACCTGGTATCTTAAAGGTGAAATAATTAAATAATAAACAGGTCGAGAAATTTCTCGACCTTTTATTAAATGCTTACTCCACTATGCACAAGCCAAAACGCTCGGATTGGTTACGGATGCAATGGTTCCAGTCTGTGTACGTAAAATTGAAGCGCCTGTTGTACGCGCGTTCGCGGTTGTTTTCATTACCAGCCCACAAATAGAAGTACGGTTCCGGAAGACCCAACTCAGAGGCTTTGCCGTTGTAAGTTAGATTTTGTGTCCAGTCTAATGTTATAGGTTTATCATAAAGTAAACTTGCAAATTTTTGTAGGTCTGCCTTTGTTGGCATATTTTGTACACCACCACATTGTTTTACAGCCCCTGCCCAATAATCGCTTTCATAGTAACAGTATCGTATACCAAGCCTTCCTTTTTCTGCCTCGCACTCTGCTGTCGCGTTACTTTCAGGTTTGCCGTTACTAGTAGACCACCCATAAGTTTTCATCGGGTCTAATGCTTCACATTTCTTGTTGTAACTTAAAATCATCGCTGTACCGTTAGCCGTAATAATTCCAACATTATACTAGTATAATCTTCCGTATCCGAAGACTTCATTTTTAATTCTTTACCTGTTTTAGTTTTAGAGATTTCCCATTCTTTCCCGTCTTCAAGTTTAACAGTATCAGTCGGCCAGCAAGCTCTTAAATCTTTTGTAATTCATCTACAAACGCGTCGGTGCTTGAATAAGGACCAATAAGTCCAAGAGATTTCATGTGGTCCGTCGCTTTAGTAAATTTGTACTTCGCACTTCTGATTTTTTCTGCGTTAACCTTGTCGTTAATATTGGTCATTAAACTAGGCAACACAACAGCCGCAACCACACCAATGATTGCTAAAGTGATTAAAGTTTCTGCTAAAGTAAATGCCCTAAAAAAGTTTAAACCGATAGTGTCGGGGGGGGGGGGCAATCACAGCACTATGCTTAAATCTTGACATATAAATACCTCCGTTTTTCTATTTTTCTATTATAACCCATGTTTTGAAATAATTCAAGTGTATAAAAAAGACTTCTCTATTGAGAAGTCTTTTTTAGTTAATTGTTTTGTATGTTTTATGAAAAATATCTTTTCAAAAGACCGTCAAAACCTTTGCCGTGACGAGCTTCGTCTTTAGCCATTTCGTGAACTGTATCATGAATTGCGTCATAACCCAATTCTTTAGCACGTTTTGCAATAGCTAATTTGCCTGCGCATGCACCATGTTCTGCTTCTGCTCTTAATTCAAGGTTTTTCTTAGTTGAATTTGTTACAACTTCGCCTAACAATTCTGCAAATTTTGCAGCGTGTTCAGCTTCTTCAAACGCATATCTTTTATAAGCTTCTGCAACTTCCGGATATCCTTCTCTTTCAGCAACTCTTGACATTGCAAGATACATACCTACTTCTGTGCATTCGCCTGCAAAGTTTGCTCTCAAACCTTCCATAACTTCGTTATCTTCAACTTTGCCGTCGCCTACGTTATGTTCACAAGCGTATGTTTTAACGCCTTCTGTAACTTCATTAAAAGTTGTTGCTCCGCAAAGAGGACATCTTTCGGGAGCTTTATCCGCTTCTGTTGACCAGCCGCATACAGTACATACAAATTTAGCCATTTACTGCCACCTTTCTTCTTAATAAAAATTTTTTTCTACAAAACTATCATACATACTAAATTATATTTGTAAAGTAGGAATAATTCTCATTTTTATTAATTTAGCCGTTTATAGAAAAATAAACTTCCTTAAGGCGTTTTTTACTTATGTGCGTATATAACTGTGTTGTTGATACATCACTGTGACCTAAAAGTTCCTGCACAACTCTTAAATCCGCACCATTTTCAAGCAAGTGTGTGGCAAAACTGTGACGAAGTGTGTGAGGTGAGATTGTTTTGTGTAATTTTTTACCCTGTTCATGAATAAATGTGTAAATTTCCTGACGCGTTACATTTTTGCCTTTTTCGTTTATCAAAAGCTGTTTGGTTTTAAGGTTAAATTTTTGTGTTAAAAATTCGCGTTCGGGCAGATATTTTTTAATTGCTTCAACTGCTTTTTTGCCGAGCGGTACAATCCTGTCTTTAGAGCCTTTTCCCGTGCATTCGAGGAATTTGTTTTTTAAGTCGTAATCTGTGATTTTGAGATTTGCAAGTTCAGACACTCTTAAACCGCAGCCGTATAAAAGTTCGATAATTACCCGCTGGAGTTTGGTCAAATTTCTGTTTAAAATATCTTCAATTTCGCTGACTGAAATAACTTTAGGAAGTCTTTGCGGTACTTTTGGCTGCTCAAGTGCAAGAGCAGGGTTTGAGTTAATAATTTCATTTGCACTTGCCCATTTGAAGAAACCTCTTAATGACGCAATTTTTCGAATTACACTTGTGGGTGAATATTTTTGTTCGTGCAGGTTTCTGATATACGAATTTATTTGTGTCCTTTGAACTTCAGCAAGTTCAATGTCGCAGTAACAATCGAAAAAACTGCTTAAATCTCTTCTGTAAGCTTCCAGTGTGTTTTGCGAAAGACCCTTTTCAATTTCAAGAAAATCAAGATATTCCGATAAAATTTGTATATCCATAAATAATTTATACTACATATTTTGTTTAATGACAATCAGTTTTTATATGATATAATATGAACAAAAATATTACATTTATCGTTATATAAATGTAGAAGATTTTTAGAAAGGGCAAAAAATGAAAAAAATATTATCAACTTTATTGGTTTTAATAGTTACAGGTATGGCTGCACTTGCAGATGATGCGCAGGACGCTTTGAAATTCTTTAACAGCTATGTTTCTGCGGCTAATTCTTACAGCCCGACTGTAGCAACAATGTATTCGCCGAACGCAAAAATTATCAGACAGGTAATCAAGCCCGACGGAACTTTAGTTGACGTTAATACTGATACTGCAACTTATATCAAACAGATGAAACTCGGTCAGGCAGGCGCAAAACTCAGAGGATACAAAAACACTTATACAAATGTTTCAGTAGCTTCTGCAGGAAACGGTGCTTACAAAGTAAGTTCATTAAGACAGCCGTCAGGTGAAAATTACAAACTTAAAACTTATATGATAGTTAAAAAAGTAGACGGAAATTGGAAAATTACCGAAGAAATGATGCAGACAAAAGTTCAGACATTCTTAAAATACGCTAAAAAATAACAAAAAATTCCCCTCGCCCCTTTGGGGAGAGGGTAGGGTGAGGGGCAGCAGTATGAACAAATTCAGATTTTTAACAGCGGGCGAAAGCCATGGAAAATGCTTAACCGCGATTATAGAAGGATTACCGTCAGGGTTTGAAATAAACCCTGACTTTATCAATGAAGAACTTAAACGCAGACAAATGGGTTACGGTCGCGGCGCAAGAATGCAGATTGAATGTGATACCGTTGAAATTACATCAGGTGTCAGGTTTGGCAAAACACTCGGCTCGCCTGTGACTCTTGTAATCCAAAACAAAGATTACGAAAACTGGCAAAAGATTATGAGCATTTATACGGAAGATTTAAATAGTGAGAAATCTTTTACAAAATGCCGCCCGGGACATGCAGATTATGCGGGAAGTATTAAATATAATTTTAAAGATTTGCGTAATATTCTTGAACGCTCCAGTGCGCGTAAAACCGCAATAGAAGTGGCAGTCGGAGCTGTTGCAAAACAAATTTTAAATCAATTCGGTATTAAATGCTATTCTGAAATTATTCAAATCGGTCAAGGCAGGACAGAAGAAGAATTTCATGCTGAAATTGACAGAGCAAAAGAGGTAGGCGACACACTCGGCGGAAAGTTTAAAGTCGTTTATGAAAATCTTCCTGTAGGATTGGGTTCTTACGTCCATTGGGACAGAATGTTAGATGGCAAAATTGCGCAGGCAGTAATGAGTGTTCCTGCCGTTAAGTCGGTTTCTATCGGAAACAATCACGGCTATAAGATGTTTGGAAGCGAATTTCATGATGAAATGTTTCGTGAAGACGGTAAAGTTGTGAGAAAAACAAACAATGCAGGCGGAATAGAGGGCGGAATGACTAACGGCGAACCTCTTGTCGTGACTGCTGTTATGAAGCCGATACCCACATTAAGAAAACCGTTAAAAACTGTTGATTTGTCATCAATGGAAGAATGTGAAGCGCATTTTGAACGCTCTGACACCTGTGCCGTAGAAGCTTGTGCAGTGGTTACAGAAGCTAGAATTGCTTATGTTTTGTTAGACGAAATTCTTATGAAATTCAGCGGTGACAATTCAGATGAGATACTTGAAAAATATAGAAAATAGTTTATAATAATAAAGTAATGTAATGAAGGAGTTGGAAATGAAAAAAATAATCATGAACGATATCTTCGGGGGGGGGGCACTCTAAGCCAAACGTGCTGCTTGACCCACCAGATAGGGTCTTGTAAATTATTTAGCAGTACATTAATAAAGAAACCAGGTTTTACACTTGCAGAAGTATTGATTACTTTAGGTATTATCGGCGTGGTTGCGGCATTGACTATGCCGAGTTTAGTTTCGCATTATAAAAAATTGGTAATAGAAACTAAACTGCAAAAATTCTATTCTCTCATGCAACAGGCTGTAAAACTTTCAGAAATCGAAAACGGCGACAAAAAAGAATGGGCAATAAATGGAGATATTGAAGAATATTATAACAAATATTATTCAAAATATCTCAATGGCGCACGGTTTGAAAAAACAGGCAATTATTCAGGAAGAATATATTTTTCTGACGGTACAGCACTAACTATTTCTGCGGTTGATAATAGTACTGCTTTAAATCCAACTAATGCAGATTTTATTCACGGTAGTTTTTACCCTTATGCTCAAGATATGTTTAATGAACGAAATAAAACAGGTAAAAATTCTTTCTTGTTTATGTGGGGACCAAATGTTACATCAAAAACTGAATATTGTGAAGCTCCTTTTTTGAATAATTACAACAAAGGTTGGGAACCTTATTTATTTTGGGAAAATCGTCATTGGGATACTACAAAAAATTGTGCACAAATAGATGTTCCCGATAATGATGAAGAGTATATTGATGTTTTGATAAATCAGAATTCTTATGGTTGCGGCAAAGGCGGAGCGTATTGTACAGAACTTATCCGCCATAATGGCTGGAAAATTCCGGATGACTATCCTATAAAGTTGTAAAACATTGTTTCCTCACCCTATTAGGGTGAGGGGATGAGTTTTATTTGATATTTTTACCTAACTCAGCAACTGTTTTTATGTCTTCTTCTGGGGCTTTGCCGACTGTTGTAAGATAGTTGCCGATTAAAATACCTTCTACACAAGTCTGTAGAGCTTTTTTCTGATTTTCTTCCGACAATCTCATTCTTCCGCCGCAAAAACGAAGCACTGCCTGCGGGTTTGCAATTTTAAAGATTGCAAGAGTTCTCAAAATATTTTCTTCATCAATTTTATCAAGATAGTTTTCAAACGGAGTTTCGGGTATAGGCATTAAAATATTGATAGGGATTGAAGCAGGCTGAATTTCTGCAAGCTGCATTGCCATTTGAACGCGTTGTTCAACACTTTCTCCCATTCCAAGAATTACACCGCAGCAAAGTTCCATACCGTATTTTTTAACGAGTTTGCAGGTGTTTAATCTGTCATCCCATGTGTGAGTAGTGCAAACTTCAGGATAATATGATTTTGAGGTGTTGATGTTGTGGTGAAATCTTTTCAAACCTGCTTCAGCTAATTGTTTTGCCTGTTCTTCGGTTAAAATTCCTATTGAAGCACAGGATTGCAGACCTTCAATTTTGTTGATTTCTTTAATCATATCAAGTTCGATTTGAAAATCTCTGCCCTCATCAGGAGTTTTTCCTGAGGTTACGATTGCAAATCTTGAAGCTTTGTTTGCTTTTGCTTCAAGTGCAGTTTTTTTAACTTCTTCGACTTCAACAAGCGGATAAGTTTCGATGTTTGTGCAATAGTGGGAGCTTTGAGCGCAGTACTTGCAGTTCTGTGAACATTTTCCGTTACGTGCATTAATCAGCGAACAAAATTCCACATCGTTTTTTATATACTGTGATGAAATTTTTAAAAGTTCATCCAAATCCATATTATATAGTCTTAAAAGTTCATTCTTATCCATACGTTTCCTCCGAATTTAATCATATTCCATAATTGACTATTGTCAAATAATATGCTAAAATTTCAACGCAAAGATATAAGTGAAAAATTATATCAAATCAAAATTGAAAAATTTTTAACTATATCGTTAGAAAGGATTAAAAAAATGTATTGTCCGAATTGCGGTAAAGAAATAAAAGATAGTGATAATTTTTGCAGGTTCTGCGGTGCTGATTTAAGGCTTGAGGAAACTCATGTTGAAGAACAGCATGAAGAATACGTTGTACAAAATGAAGTTGAACAGCACGAAATCATTGAAAACAGCGATGAAGAAGAATATGTTTTGTATGATGTAAGAAAACATTGGATGTCGCTTGCAGTGCCTATTTTCCTTGTGCCGTTATTTTTGTTTTACTTCTGGTCAATATTTTTGAATTCCCACAGCTTTTTAAGCTGGATTACGGTAATTGCGATACTTGCTTTGATTATTTATCCTATTGCAAGATATAAGTCAGATAAAATAATTATTACCAATAAATTTGCGCATATAAAAGTCGGAGTTTTGAACCCCGAAGAAGTTGACATTCCGCTCGAAAAACTTGATGTGCTTGAGGTTAGTCAAACTTCTATGGGCAGAATGTTTGGTTACGGCATGATATCTTTTGCGGTAAACTCCGAAAAATACGATTACGGCTATATTGAAGCGCCTGAGGACTTGCAATATATTATTGACGACCCTGCAAGATTTATCGCAGAATCAATGTAGCGTTCATTAAATAACCGACGATTATGAACGAAATCAGAAGATAGCCCACAAAAAGCCATAGCATTTTTTTGTTCAAAACTTTGTGAAGCATAATCATTTCGGGCAGAGAAATTGCAGTAATACTCATAAGCATTACGATTGTTGTGCCGACAGGAACCCCTTTCATTAAAAGTACCTGCACAATCGGCAAAACGCTGTCGTGGTTTGCATAAATCGGTATGCCTGCAAATGCTGCTATAATTACTGCAAAAGGATTTTCGGCGCCGAGAAATTTTACAAAGAACTCTTGCGGAATAAATCCGTGTATTAATGCACCGACTGCAAGTCCTATTAATACATAAGGCGCAATTTCTTTTACAGTGTCGTTTGCGTAATCATGTGCGTAATGAATTAATGATTTAATCTCATCTTTTGTGCCGTGGTTATGTTCATGACAGTGGCAATGTTCGTCATGTTTGTGTGTTTCCCGCAATTTTTCAAGGTGGAATTTATCGCATAAATATCCTCCCAGAACAGAAATTATTCCACCTGCAAGAATATAAACAAGAGCAGCAAGCCAGCCTGCTTCGGGAGTAATAAGAAGAAGAACCGCGGCAACTTCACTTATTAACGGCGAAGAAATCAAAAACGCCATTGTCATTCCGAAAGGAATTCCTGCCGCAACAAAAGCTATGAACATCGGGATTGATGAACAAGAACAAAACGGTGTTACGACGCCTAAAAATACTGCCAGAATATACCCGAACCACGATGATTTGCCTTGAAGATAAGATTTCATCTTTTCGGGTGCAAGCTGTGCTCTGAAAAGTGATACGACAAAAAGCATTACATAGATAAGCAAAAATATTTTTATTGTGTCTTCAATAAAGAAACTTAAGCTGGTACCCAATCTTGTTGATAAATCAAGTCCGACAGATTTTACAGTCCAGTCGGCAAAAGTTTTTAAAAATTCAAACATATAATCTCCTTATAACAAATAGTCGTTTATTTGTTGTGGCAGGCAACGCAATCGTTATGAAGAAAAGCCATTGTTTCTTTAATTTTTTCACAATTCGGGCGGTAAATAAGCATTTTGCCTTTTTTTGTTTTAGAAACGAGTCCTGCCTGAGTTAATAATGAAAGATGAAAGGAGAGTGTATTTCTGGGCATTTTGAGAATTTCTGCAATCTCGCATGGACAAATTCCCTCAAGGCTGTTTTCTACAAGAATTTTGTAGACTTGAAGTCTGCTTTCTTGAGCGAGTGCGGTAAAAATCATGACAGCTTCTTGGGTTTGCATACAAAGACCTTTCTTTTATAATTCCATTATACTAGAATTATAGAATTGTTTTTGAAAAACTTCAACCCTTTTTGATAAAATTGATAAAAATGTTTACATTCCCCTAACCCTCCCCAATGCAGGGAAAATCTTTTGTATAAATGATTTTTATGTGATAAACTGATATTATGATTACGAAAGAGAAAATTGACGAGCTTGTTTTAAGATATGAAACAGAAGAATTTATTAAGGATGACCCCATTAGAATTCCTAATAAATTCAAAGAGAAAAAAGATATTGAAATTGCAGGTTTTATTGCCTCGCTTGTTGCGTACGGAAGACGGGAAGTTTTTATCAAAAAACTTAATCAGCTTTTAGATATTGCGCAAAACGAACCTTACAATTTTATAATGAATTTTGACCCCGAGATTTTGGGGGATTTTAATTATCGTTTTGGAAAACCGGAAGATTTCGCACAGATTTTTAATATTATGCATAGCCTTTACGAAAAAGACGGCGGGCTGGAAGATTTGTTTAAATATGCTTATCAAAATCCTGCAGAAGACAATATGTTTATACCTGTAACAGATTATTTTTATTCACGTGCACAGGATAATAATGCGATGGGATTTAAGTTTATGGTTCCCGACGCTCGAAAAGGCAGTGCGATGAAAAGAATGTGCATGTTTCTGCGTTGGATGATAAGAAAAGGACCTGTTGATTTTGGAATTTGGGATTTTATGCCCGCGTCTGATTTGCTAATCCCATTAGATACGCATGTTGCCAGAATTTCTCGCGAAATGGGACTTTTGACACGCAATGCAAATGATTTTAAGGCAGTGCTTGAAATCACGGAAAATTTGCGCAAATTTGACCCGCAAGACCCTGTAAAATACGATTTTGCAATGTTTGGCTACGGCGTTGCAAATAAATAAAATATTATTATAAGTTTTTGAATTTACTGCCGCCTTTTATGCAGTCAAGAATTCCTTTAAACGTCATTTCCAAAAGATAATCAATTGCGTCTTGAGTTTCATATGCAATATGCGGTGTAATTATTACATTAGGCATTTCAGCAAGTTTTGGAACAAGTTCTGCTTCTTTCATGCAAGACATATCTTCTCCGAGTCTTCTAGAAAATTGGTTACATTTAAAACTGTAACTTTCACAAGATACTACATCCAAGCCCGCACCTGCTATTCGGTTTGCAAGAATAGCGTTATACAATGCAACTGTGTCAAGGATTTCACCGCGAGATGTATTGATTATATAAGCATTTGGTTTCATGTTTTGAAACTCTTTTTCAGAAAACATATGCTTATTCTCACCCGTAAACGGTACGTGTAAAGATATTACATCGGATTGTTTAATCAAAGTTTCTAAGCCAACATATTCCATGTCAATTTCATTCAAAAGTTCTTGTTTTTGAACCAAATCATAAGCAAGAACTTTCATCCCCATAGAATGCGCAAGTTTGCATACAGCTGCACCGATAGAACCTGTTCCTACTACGCCGATTGTAAGTTTTGAAATGTCATGTCCTATAAAACTTTGACAAGAAAACTCTTTGTTTAAAACATATTTTGAGGCCGGTATAATTTTTCTGATTAACGCAATCATCAAACCAACTGTATATTGTGCCACAGATTTTGCTCCGTAAGTTCCTACATTTACTAAATCAATATTTTTATCTACACAAATTCTATGGTTTATATGGTCAATCCCTGTTGAACGAGTGGAAATAATTCTTAGATTTTTAAACTTATCAATTACATCCTGTGTTACCTCTGAATTAATAAAAACACTTATTACAGTTGTCTGTTCAAGTTGTTCTTGAGTTAAATTCTTTACCGTATCTTCATTTAAACTTTCTTCAAAAAAAGTTATATCAAAGTTTTCAAAATTATGTTCCTGAAAAAATTTTTCTTCGCTATGACGAAAATCAAACATTAACATTTTTATAGCCATAAATGTTCCTCCTAAATGTATTATTCAATAAATACCCTCATAATCTATTGCACAAAAGTACATACTTCAAGAACAATTAATTAATCAAAAGTCCAATGAAAACTGCTGAAAAAAAGTTTATCGTAAGAATGTGTATGCTACGCACATATACACAAGAGATTTATTCAAGAGTTTACACACTTGAAGAAAGGTAAAAAAATGAAACACGATTTAATAATTCGAGAACCTGATTTGTACTTTGACAGTATTCATAATGAATTAAACAATTTTTTACGCGATACGCTTCTTGTACATTCAATGGCAAACCCTCTGAATGTGAAGAAAAATTCAATCTGGCGTCCCGCAATTGAAGTTAAACAAAGCGACAAAAACTACAAAGTAAAAGTTCAACTCCCCGGTGTTGAAAAAGACGATATAGAAGTTGAACTTGATAATGAATTTATGACGATTACCGCAGAAATTCACGAAGAAGCGGAACAAAAGGAAGAAAAAGCAAAAAACGAACGCTTCCATACGTCAGAATTCAGATACGGCAGATACCAGAGAACAATATCTTTTGATCATCCCGTGAAAACCGATGAAAGTACGGCTGTATATGACAAAGGCGTATTGACTGTAACAATTCCAAAGGTTGAAACAGAAAACAAGGAACCCAAGAAATTGGAGATAAAAGAAAAATAACAAAAACAGCGCCTTACACCAATATTGACACAATGTGTTGAAAAACCCAGTACCAATATCTACAAAAGCGCAACTTTAAAAATATCATAAATTATTACAAAATAATCAAACAGCGCTTTATTCAAAACAGTCACAATGTGTTGAAAGAATTCGTATCCCAAACCTAATTCATCCGAGAGATTTTCGGTCATCCGCAAGAATGAAACACCGAACCTGTGGATAATCAGGGCAAGGGAGTACACCCCGTGGTGTGTTTCTTGCAAATATAAAGAGGCGGGATACGGACGGTTACCCGATGGGTGAAACCTTTCTGTGATGTAGTAATCTTAAATTCGTGCAGAAAGGCTGAGCGCAATCGCCGCATATCTCATAAGACGGTAATCGATAAAAGACGCGGAACGACAGAAAGTTCCGCGTTTTTTTGACACATTGTGACTGTTTTGAATAAAGCGCTGTTTGATTATTTTGTAATAATTTATGATGTTTTTGAAGTTGCGCTTTTGTAGATATTGGTATTTATGGTACTATAATCTTATGCAAACAGAAGAAGTTGATGAGTATATTATTAAGTTAGGTGAAAAGATTAAGAAACTAAGAACTTCTAAAAAATTAACTTTGGAAGCTTTATGTTATCCCTATGGCTTGGAGCCGTCCACTGTAATGAGAATTGAAAAAGCTCAAACTGTTGCCAAAATTACTACTTTATTAAAATTATCTGTTGCTTTTAATATTCCTTTATCTGATTTAGTTAGTATCGAATAGTTTATTTTATAAATATTTGCGTAGAGATTACGCCAAAAAGGTAATCTTCTCTTTTTTTCAGCTTAAAACCTTTACTTTCAAAATCTTTTATCAAATCCGAAGGGGTCGGAAAACTTTCTTTTGATTTTATCAGATAACGATATGCTGAATGGTTTTCCGTAAAATTGCTTATTAATAAAGGAAAAATCTTATCATAAATTTTGCTTGCAAGATTTTTTCTGCCAAAATCAAGGTGCAGAAACTGTCCGCCGTGACGCAATATTCTATAAACTTCTTCTACAGCTTTTTCGGCGTTTTGAATATTTCTGAGCCCGAAGCCCATAACAGCAATATCAAAAGAATTGTCTTCGTATGGCAATTGGGTTACATCACCTTGAAAGAATTTTATATTGGGATGTTTGTCTTTTGCAATTTCAAGCATTCGCTCGGAAAAATCTATTCCCGTAACACATGAGGCAGGATGATGTTTTTTGATTAATCCTGCCAAATCGCCTGTTCCGCAGCAAAGGTCAATAACATTGTCATGCGGTTTTATATCAAGGTTAAATATTGCTTTTTCTTTGACTGATTTTTGTGTGCCAAATGACATTATGTCGTTGATATGGTCATAATTTGCCGCAAGCATATTGAACATTGTTTGTATTGTTTGAGGTGATTTGTTGAGTGTTTCGTCATTTTTATCATATGTCATAATCGTTACCTTTTTGCCTAATTTTAATATTAACATATAATGAAATTATGAACATAGCTTTTATTCCAATAGATAACCGTCCTGTTTGTTATACCTTGCCCGAACAGATTTGTGCATTAAATGATGATATAAATCTTTTAATGCCTGATAGAGAACTTTTGGGTGACTTGTCAAAGTGTGCTGATGTTGAGGGGATTTTTGACTGGTTAGAGAGCCTTAAAGATATTGATGCGGTTGTAATGTGTCTTGATACAATTGCGTATGGCGGTTTAATTCCGTCGCGCCGCTCTAATGATAAGTTTGAAGAGGTTAAGGCACGTGTGGAAAGATTGAGGAAAATAATTAAAGATAAAAAAATCTACGCATTTTCAAGTATTATGCGAATTTCCAATAACAATATTAACGAGGAAGAAAAAGAGTATTGGAATAAATGGGGCAAAAAGATTTTTAACTATTCATACTGTATGGATAAATTCGGTACAATGTGTAAAAAGGAAGTTCCCGACGAGATTTTAGACGATTATCTTGCAACACGAAAAAGAAATTTTGAGATTAATAAATTGTATTTGAGCTGGGGAGATTTTTTTGAAACCTTAGTTTTTTCAAAAGATGACTGCGCTGAATTCGGGTTTAATGTTCAGGAAGCAAAGGCACTTGAAAAACTTGGCGGGTTTGTAAAAACGGGTGCCGATGAAATACCTTTGGCGCTTCTTGCAAGGGCAATTGAAAAACCTTTAAAAATTGCGCCGATTTTTCTTGCTCCGCAATATAAGGATTTAATTTCAAATTACGAAGATGTTTCGATTGAAAAATCTGTTTTGGGACAATTGGAGCTTGCAGGTTGCCAAGTTTGCGAACCTGATGAAGCGGATATTTTGCTTTATGTGAATAATTTTGAGGAACATCAGGGCGAAATTGTTATGAAAGTTGATACAAAACCGTTTGACGGCGTATGGCAAAAACCTGAAAAGCCCTATATGATTGCTGATGTAAGATTTGCAAACGGGGCGGATAATCTGTTTGTTGAGAAACTTTTTAAAGAGGGATTTGATGAGAATTTTTACGGCTATTCTGCATGGAATACTTCTGCAAATACTCTTGGCAGTTTGATTTGTGGTGCAAAGTGCAGAAAAGAATATAATGAGGCCTTTAAAAAACTTCAAGTTATTCGGTTTTTAGATGACTGGGCTTATCAGGCAAATGTAAGACAGCAGTTGGAAAAACCTGATTTAGAGCTGTTAAAAGAAAAAATGAAACCGTTTGAAGAAAAGGTTTTTAAAATGTTTGGCGTAAGCTATAATGTGAATTATAAATTTCCCTGGAACAGATTATTTGAGGTGGAAGTTGAACTTAGCTGAGATAATAGTTTTAGCCGCTGCATTAGGTGTTGATTGCCTTGTCGTTTCGTTTTCTCAGGGTTTGGTTTTAAAATCAAATCGTATAAGGAATTCTGTTATTCTTGCTCTGACAATGGGATTTTGTCAGGGAATAATGCCTTGTTTCGGGTATTTTGGCACGGAAGCCGTAAGTAAATTTATTGCTCCATACAGTAAATGGTTTGTTTTTTCGATTTTTATGTTTCTGGGTATTAAATTTATTGTGGAAGCATTTAAGGAAAAAGAGAAAGAGATTTGTTGTTTAGGTATAAACTGTCTTATCGGTATGGGCATTGCAACAAGCATTGACGCTCTTGCTTCGGGAGTAAGTTTAAATTTAACCAAAACGCCATTGCTTTTATCTGCATTATTTATAGGATTTATGTCATTTTGGATGTCTTTAAAAGGATTTTGGGCTGGTATATTTTTTAAGCATTTGCCTTCAAGATTTTTGGAAGCAGCCGGCGGGATTATATTAATATTGCTTGCGGTTAAAAATATTGTTATGTAACGGCATGCCTGAAAAGCTTGAAAACAGTAAATCTTTTACAATTCTTAATACAGGCCGAAATCATGAAAACCCATGCCATGAGCATGATTGCATGATTTGAAATCCGCAAATCATGTCATAGCTTAATTCGCGGCATGATTGACTTTTGAAAACGGCTGTATTGCTTGAAATTGCGGGCTTTGTTACAAATATTCATAATCACATGTTCTGCCCTTGAAATAATTTTCTGATTTTTTATAATGGAGTTAAGGAGAGGTGAAAACTTTTCCAGATTGGGGATTTGGACGGTATCGCTATAAGCAAAATCGTCTCGGTTGCCAGACTTGGGTAAGATAATAATTGGAGATTATATAAATTGTTTAGAAGTAGGGATATGGGCAGAGCTGTAGCAGTTAGAAGATGGACGCCTACCGCTCTTGAGTGTTATAAAAGAGGATGCAATTGTGAGGGTTGTTTCTATCGTGATTTTTTCAGCGGCTCTTCGCAAAAGTGCCAGATGAAAGCTTCGGTACTTGAATTGGTACGTGTTATCGGAACTCCGAATGTAGAATTACAGCAGTTTATTATTGAAGATTAAGCTTTTTGCTTGAAAAAGTGATAAAAGAGGGTTTAAAAATTTTCAATAATGTGTTATAATGTGAAAGCATTATGTTATAGGAGGTTCACATGCACATTTATGTAAACGGAAGAAACATTGAAATCACTGACGCTATCAAAGCTTACGTGAAAGAAAAATTCGGCAAGGTTGCTAACCATTACGACCAAATTCAAGGAATTGAAGTTGTATTGTCGGTTATCAAAAACCCTTCAGCTTCCGGCAAACACGTGGCAGAAGTAAACTGCAAGATGAGTACAGGCGCACCTATCCGCTGTGAAGAAGCAGCTGAGTCAATGTATGAAAGTATTGACCTTTTGGCTGACAAATTGGACAGACAGGTTAAAAAATTCAAAGACAAAAGTTTAGGTTCTGATAAATCTTCAATCAGAACAGAAGCTCAGGAAGAAGAAACTGAAGAATAGGTTTTGAGAGGTGCTAATAGCACCTCTTTTTTAGACCTCACCCCTGCCCTCTCCTAAATTAGGAGAGGGGGGAAGAATTATATATAGGACAAAAAATGATAAACAATAAAAAAGTAGTAGTAATAATGCCCGCTTATAACGCGGAAAAAACTTTGAAACAAACTTATGATGAAATTTATAAAGATTTTGTTGATGAGGTTATTCTTGTTGATGACAACTCAAAAGACAATACAAAACTTGTGTCAAAAGAATTGAACATTACAACTATTGTGCATAAAGAAAACAAGGGTTATGGCGGAAACCAAAAATCGTGCTATAAAGCGGCTTTAAAAGCAGGTGCAGACATTGTCGTAATGCTTCACCCCGACTACCAATATACTCCGAAACTTATCCCTGCAATTGTTTCGATGATGGCTTTCGGGCAGTATGACGCTGTTATGGCGTCTAGAATGCTTGGTAATTCAGCATTAAAAGGCGGCATGCCTTTTTACAAATTTGTTTGTAACAAGTTTTTGACAGGGTTCGAAAACTTTTTCACGGGCGAAAAGTTGTCCGAATACCACACAGGTTTTAGAGGATTTACAAGAGAAGTTTTAGAAAAACTTCCGCTTGGCGAATGCGATGATGACTTTATTTTTGACAACGAAATGATTGCATTACTGTTTTATAACAATTATAAAATCGGTGAAATTTCTTGTCCTACAAAGTATTTCAAAGAAGCGTCTTCAATCAATTTTATTCGTTCATGCAAATACGGTTTGGGCGTTCTTGCAATAAGTCTGCAATACAGACTTGCAAAAATGGGAATAAAATCAAAGATATTCAAGCCCAGTGCCAAAAAGCTGGATTTGGATACAGAAATTGAGTACTATTTCAAATAGTTATCCTTTGTAATTTTTATTTCATATCCGATAATATCAAGTATTTGCTCTACATCTGTATAGCGTATTTTGTTTTGGTCAAATCTTTTTTGAAGCCTTTTTGTAGGAATGTTTAATTGTTGTGCTGCTTTTTCAATTGTCAAGCCGTTTTTGAGCATAAGCTCAAGCAGCATTTTTTCTGTATACATAATTTTCTCCTTTTTTTATTAATCATTTTCATTATATTTGATAATAAAAAATAATTAAGGGAGCTGTGCGCCCCCTATAACCCCGCACCAAATATTCTTTCTTTTTGTTGCGACGCAAAAAGAAAGAATATTGGATAAGAAAGAAAAACACGCTGACCATTTAATCTGCACTAAATTCAACCTGTGCTCGCGAACTCACTATCTGTCATTCTGAACTTGTTTCAGAATCTCATTATCTTATCGTTCAAACAACGCTCGCTCTGTTACTGTTTCATTAAGTGCAGATTATTGAATAGAATTGCGACAATAACGTAATGAACAATAATTGTTGGCGAACAAATAACAAAGATGTGTATTGTTTGAGCGCAGCGAGTTTACACATCTTTAAGTGAGCCTTACAAATTATTAGTGAATGAAGTGTGGTCGCGAGTTTTGAGGCACTTTGTCGGCACAAAGTGCCCGCTGCCCGCGCAGGGCATTAAATAATTAATACGGAGTTAAATAGCACAATCCCCACATATTTATTCACTTATGTATTTGATTAACTTTTTAACATCTTTGTTCCAAAGTCCGTTCCAGTTGCGGATGATTACATCCGCAGGACAAATGCCGTTCAATGTATACTCTTTTATCGCGTCAAGATATTTTTCTTCACCTGTATTCATTTCTATTAGAGACTTTTCAGCTATGTACAAAATCTCTTTTGAAATATCTTTTGCATAAAATTTGCCGATTTTCGCATTCAATGCACTTTTTGGAACATTATAACGAAGTTCGGAAAAATCTCTGTATTCAAAAGTTTTGAACAATTCTTCAATTTCACTCATTGCCGAATTGTTATACAAAATGCCTTTGTAAATAGCCAAAACAGAATACTGCAAACCTTTTCCGACACAATCATGATTTCTGATTTCTATAAAATTACGCATTCTTACTTCGGGAAAATAAAGATTTGAATGAAGTTTGAAATCTTCAATGTCAGCCTCAAAACCCTCATAACCGTTTCGCATAAATTCTTCAAAATTAATTTTACCGTTTATCGGCACAACATCATTGTCACGGTTAATAAAAATCATCGGTGTTTCGAGAACGTAATTTACATATTCTTCAAATGAAAATCTGTCATCAATTTGACCCACGAAACCACACCTGTCATTATCCGTATTAAGCCAGCTCAATGCTCTGAAACTTTTATAACCCGTATCAGCGCCGCCTCTGACAGGTGAATTTGCAAACATCGCTGTTAAAAACGGAGTTAATTTGTTTGCAATTCGGAATTTGTTCATTGCATCTTCTTCATTTTCAAAGTCTATACAGCACTGAACTCCTGCGGTTTCCCTCATCATTACATCGGATAAAATTCCCCACAAATATTTTGCCATTAATTTATATCGTTTTTTTGGAATTAAATTTATGGACTTATGTGTTGATAACGGTGAAACTCCATATCTTAAAAGGCTTATACCCGATTTATCCAAAACAGGTTTCATTTTTTTGTCAAGACTGTCAATTTTAGCTTTTAATTCGTCAATTGTATTTTCAGGTTTTATACTAAGTTCTACCTGACAGCCCGGTTCTAATGTAACAGTGTCGTGCTCTTGTTTTAGACCGATAATATTATAATCATCGGTTATATAATCCCAGTTTTCTTCTCTTGCAAAGCTTCTCAAAAAGTTACAAACACCGAATTCTGATGAATAATCTGCTGCTTTTGAGGTTACGGAAAATATCGGCAGTCTTTCATATTCCATGCCAATTTTCTTGTCTTTTTTACATCCGTTTTGAAAAAGTTTTACTATATCCCTTTTGTCTAACTTAGTTTTTGTTTGCATAAATTAACTCCGTATATAAATTATAACATCCACAAAAGTAGCAGAAGAAAAAACTTAATACATTTACCTGTCTGTGGTATTATAATAAGTAAGATGAACTACTACGAAAGAGCAAAATATTTTAGGACAAAAAAACGACTCGGGCAAAATTTTTTAATCGACGGGCAGACAATCTCTGATATTATTGATTTTGCAGGGATTAATCCTGATGATACCGTAATCGAAATCGGCCCCGGTGTCGGATTTGTCACAGAACAGTTAATCAAGCATGCAAAACAGGTTATCGCAATTGAACTTGATGAAGAAGCGATTAGAGAACTTGAAAAACTTAATGCACCTAATTTAAAGATTATTCATAACGATATTTTAAAACAGGATTTGTCGGAACTTTGCGAGGGTAAAATTAAAATTGTTGCAAATATTCCTTACTATATTACAAGTCCGATTATTGCACATTTGTTAGGGGAAATTGACGATTTGAATAACAAAAACCGTAATAAAATTACTGATATTTTACTTATGGTTCAAGAAGAAGTTGCAAGAAGAATGGTAGCAACAGAAAATTCACCCTCAAAACA
The DNA here is from genome assembly GCA_910588555.1 of Candidatus Gastranaerophilales bacterium. GTDB lineage: Bacteria > Cyanobacteriota > Vampirovibrionia > Gastranaerophilales > Gastranaerophilaceae > Stercorousia. The sequence continues at coordinate 17,808 of CAJUPC010000016.1, read as the reverse complement.
ATACGGGCTTTTGACAATTTTGTCACAATTCTGGGCAGATGTAAAAATTATGAAACTTGTTGGCAGACGCTCGTTTTTCCCTGCTCCGAAAGTTAATTCGGCACTGGTAAAATTGACTGTTAGAGAAAAACCGTTACTCGATTTGAGTGATTATTCACATTTCAGAAAAACTATTAAGGCAGGATTTTCACAGCGCAGAAAGAATATTAAAAATTGTTTGATGTCCGGTGGTTTCTCTAAAGAAAAAATTACTGCCGCGCTTCAAAAACTTGGGCTTGATGAGAATATTCGAGGAGAAAAGCTTTCAATAGAAATGTTCGGCAAATTGTCTGAGGAATTGAAATGAAATTAATTCAAATCCAATGTCCTGCAAAGATTAATTTGACCTTAAAGGTTTTGAACAAGCGCGAAGACGGATTTCATAATATCCAAAGCATTATGCAGACAATCAGTCTTTTTGATTATTTGACAATTAGCGCAGAGCCTGCCGAACAAACCGAAATAATTTTGACAGGGAACAGCAATGAAATTCCTTACAACGAGAAAAATCTTGTTTATAAAGCTGCAAAATTGTTTTTTGATAACACTGAATTGAAGCCACAGCAAATTAAAATTCATATAGAAAAAAATATTCCTGTATCTGCAGGACTTGCAGGCGGAAGCACTGACGCAGCGGGTACACTTTTCGGACTTAACGAAATTTTAGGACATCCTTTATCACAAGAAGAACTGCATAAGCTTTGTTCTCAACTGGGTTCGGATTTAAATTTTTGTCTTGAAGGCGGACGTCAGATGACAAAAGGCAGAGGTGAAATTTTGGAACCTTTGGAATTTGAAGAGTTTAATGTTTCGTTGATTAAGCCTGAAAATTTAGGTATTAGTGCTAAAGAAGCTTATACAAAGTTTTCGGGTAAAAACGGAAAAAGTGATTTTAAAAATGATTTGGAATGGGCTGTGATTGATGATTACAAGGAACTCCAAACTATAAAAAAACTTTATTCGAATTCTATGATGTCAGGTTCAGGCTCGACTTATTTTGTAATTAACGATGAATTTAAATCTTTAGACGGTTATCAAGTTTTTAATAATTTAAAAGCAATACCATATGGAATTTGTATAAAAAAAGACCTCCATTAACGGAGGTCTTTTGGGGTTGTTATTTAGCATCAATTTCTGCTTGTTTTTTAGCCATTTCTGCGTCACGTTCTGCTCTGTTTGTGAAGATGTTACTTCTGTTATTGTCACAATCTTCATACCAGAACTGGTCGTTTCTTGTAAATTCTCCTTGTGAACCTGATGATTTTCCGTATTTTTTGACTGTTCCTTTTACATTAACATCACAGTTAAATTTGCGTCCTTCAATTTCAGGCATGTCCCATTTGGTTCTAGGTGTATTATCGGTATATTTAACACCGTGTCTGTCTTTGATTTCGTGAACAAATTTCATAATTTGTTTATGGTCTTTTAGTTTGTAACCGTCGCGAACTGCATCGTATAAAGACTGACCTTTTTTGAGTGTGTAGACACATGTTTCTTCTAACAGTTCATCCGGTTTTAAAATACATTTTTCGGGTTCCGGAGTAATTTCAGGTTCCGGATCTATATCAGGCTGTGGATTTACAGGCTGTACAGGTTCAGGCTGCGGATCTGGAGTTGTCTGAGGCGGAGTCGGGTTCGGGTCGTAGATTTTCGGCTCTGTTCCGCCATTATCTTTAATTTTCTTCATTGTGAGCAAACCTGCACCAAGACCAAGACCTGCTCCTATAATTGCGCCCGGTACTGCTGCTGTTGTACTTGCTACTGCTGTTGCTGTATTGGTACCGCTTGCAATAATATTTCCTGCTGCATCTTTTACAACAGCTTCTGCATCTGCTATTGCTGTAGCTTTAGCTTTAGTCAGTTTCCCTAAACCAAATCCCAGTAAACCGCCTGTTGCTGTCATACCTGTTACATAAGCAGCTCTATATAATCCGGTATTATCTTTTTCATAACCATGACCTGTGTTTTTTGCAATATCAGCGATAACATCGTCTTTTACACCGTATTTTGCCGCTGCATTGCGTCTTTCTTTCAAACTCAAGTAACCGTTTTCAACTTCAAGAAGATTGCCGTTTTCATCTTTGTCAGTGCTTATGTTTGCACAATCTCTTGCAAATTTTCTTGCTTTGTCTGCCGAATAATTGCCGTTTTCATCGTAGAATAGTTCCTGATTTGTGTTAATGAATTTTTTTGTATTCTTATTTCCGATATAACGGTTTTGTTCGACTTCATTTTTAGCCATTTGTTTAGCTTCTTTTTTGCTGTGGCCTTCAGCACAGTATTTTTTTACTAATTCTTTTTCTGTATTTTTTCTTTCTTTTTCAGCTGCTTTGTAAGCTTTTTTGTCTATGTATGTTACTGTTGAATTAGAATTTTCGATATGTTCTTTATTTTTTTCATAATTCTTTTGATTTTCTTTAGCTGCTTTTGGTGACAAATTGCTTGCTGAATGTTGAATAGAAACTCCTTTATCTAAATCTTTTTTCTTTTCAACGATAGTAACAGTTGTTGTACCTTTTGTTGCATAATTTGAATTATCAGTTTTCTTTCTAAACTCTTGTGCGTATGCATCATATAGTTGAGCGCCTGACAATTTTTCAATTCCCATAATTTCCCCTTTCAAAATTTTACCCCTGGGCGGCTAATTCAGAAATTTATTAAATCTTGGTATAACTTTTCTAAACCGCCTATTTTCGTGTTTTACAAATCTTGGATAATTTATCCCCTGTACTTTTATAAAAAATTTTTGTTTTTAAAAATTGCATGATTTAATGCATGTCTCTTAATATTTGTTAACAAATAATATCCTACAAACCTATTCACATATTAAAAACTATAATGTATTATATATTTATGGCTATTTTAGAAGTAAAAGACTTAAATTTGGGTTTTAATTGTGAATGCGGTTTCAGGCAGGCACTTTTTGATGTTTCGTTTGAGCTTGAAAAAGGCAAAATGCATGCACTTGTCGGAGAATCAGGCTGCGGCAAGACAATCAGTGCTATGAGTATTTTGCAACTGCTGCCTAAAACTGCGAAGATTACTGACGGCAAAATTATATTTAATGGTGAAGATTTGCTTGATAATAATAAAATGCAAAAAGTTCGCGGTGCAAAGATTGCTCTTATTCCGCAAGACCCTATGACATCTTTAAATCCTTTGTACACAGTTGGAAACCAGCTTTTGGAAGTCATAAAAATTCATCAGGGCTTAAAAGGTGATGAGGCATACAAAAAAGCTGTACAAGCTTTGGAGGAAGTCCAAATTCCATGTGCTGAAGAAAGGATGAAAGCTTATCCACATGAGTTTTCGGGCGGAATGAAACAGCGTGCAATAATTGCAATGGCGCTTGCCTGCAAGGCAGAAGTCTTGATTGCGGATGAGCCGACAACTGCTCTTGATGTAACCATTCAGGCGCAAATTATGAATTTATTGAATGATATAAGAAAAAATAAGCAGACATCAATTCTTTTAATTACTCATGATTTGGCTCTTGTGGGTGAAAACGCTGATTATATTTCTGTAATGTATGCCGGTAGAATTGTTGAAACTGCCCCTGCAAAGGAATTTTTTGCAAATCCCAAACATCCATACTCTAAGGCTCTTTTGCGCTCTCTGCCGTCTAATAAGAATTCGAAACTTGAAACAATTCAAGGACAGCCCCCTTCAATTCAAGAAAATATTTCAGGCTGCCGGTTTCATCCCAGATGTCAAGAATGCATGGAAATATGCACGCAAAAAGTTCCAACTCTTGATAATGTTGGCGTAAATCATTACAGTGCGTGTTTTTGTAACTAAACTTATAAATTTATAACATGGTAAAAATTTACATAAAAAACCACAAAATAATTTTTGCATATTTTGCAATAAACATTGCCGCAAAACTGAAAATCATATCATAAATTATTTTTATACCGCTTTGAGAAGCTATCCAACCGCTGATAAATGCCATTCCTTCATGTTTTAACCCTGCAATGAAAAGCATATAAAGAATTCCGATAATATGAATTGTCAAAACCCCGACAACTGCTGCATGTATCATGTTTCTCATCGTAAATCCGCTTTTCAAAATCGAACCTGCAAAAAACACAGCGGGAATGTAAGCAAGGATATAACCAAAACCATATTCAAAAATGTATTTTGGTCCTCCGCCTAAAGCAAAAACAGGGATTGCAAACAGCCCGAGTAAAATATATAACAAAATACTCATTATCCCGTATTTTCTGCCCAAAAATGCGCCCACAAACATGATTACAGGTATCTGCGGAATTAAACTGTAAGTATACAGAAAGTCTTTAAATACAAATGTTTTTTCACCGCTGAACAAGCCTTCGGGAATTATAAAATGTGTAATTTTTAACTGCAAAAATGTAGCAAGTATAATTAAAAACGTACAGAATAAAATAAGCAGTATACTGCCGAATGTCAATCTTATACCTTCTATTTCTTTTTTTATAAGTGTTACATGTTCTGTAGTCATAAAATGTTAATTTTTTCCTTTAACACAGCAATATTTTGTTCATACATTGATTTAAATTTATCGTAAAAAATATTCTCCGTCCACATAATCAAAGCATCTTCGTTATTGTCCTGATAATAACCTTTTCTTAAGCCGAGCGATTTAAATCCGTATTTTTCATAAAGTCCTATTGCAGGTGTGTTGCCTGCTCTGACTTCCAGTGTGATATATTTTACCATATTTTTGTAACACTCGTCAATTACGGTTTTTAAAAGAGCTTCTCCTATGTGCATTCTTCTGTATTCGGGAGAAACAGCGATATTTGTTATATGAGCTTCTTCCAAAATATGCCAGCTTCCGCAATATGCAATAAGTTCGTCTTTTTCATTAAAAACGCTGAAATATTTTGCAAGCTCGTTAGACAATTCGTTGTAAAAAGAATCCTTTGACCAGTGATGTTCACCGTATGCTTTTGCTTCAAGCGCAACAACACTTTCAACATCATCTCTGTGCATAGGTTTAATTTTTACTCTCAAAATGCCCATAACCTGATTTTATCACACAAAAAATATCGTGGCAGTTTATTAACTTTTATTTACCTCTTGATTAAAACCGAAAAATATGTTAATCTTGTTACCAAGAGAGAGAGAATTTATAAGGAACGCGACTATGAAGAATATTGTAGTTTATACAGACAAAAACGAATCAAAACTGGCTGATGTATTGGCTCAAATCGACGATGCAAATGTCAGAATTGAAAATGCCGAAAATCTTAGAGATTACGAAACTCTAAACCCGGGTTTGGTTGTGATTGAAAGTGTTCCGAATATTAAAGATGTCCTAATGACAACAAAATTTAAGGCTCCGACATTATTTATCGGTGATGTTTTTAAAGGCTGTACTGTAAGAGCGGTATTGTTTGATTTTATTAATACTCCCGTTGATAATATGGAATTGGTTATCAGAGCTAATGCGCTTTTAAAATACAAAGAATTAAGAGATAAATTGAAAGTTGTTTCAACAACTGATGAATTAACAGGCTTGCATAACAGAAAATATCTGCAAGAACGTCTTGAACAGGAAATTTCACGCGCAAGACGTTACGGTACAAAACTTTCTTGTCTTCTGTTTGACTTAGACTTTTTCAAAGTTGTAAACGATATTTACGGATATGAATGGGGCGATGTTTTGCTTCGTTCAATTGCAGACAAACTTAAACAATTAATCAGAAAAGAAGATGTTTTGACACGCTACGGTGATGAAGAATTTCTTTTAATCCTTCCAAATACCTCAGAAGAAAACGCTTTCTTGTTTGCTGAAAGATTTAGACGCGACATTGAAAAAATGGAATTTATACCTGCCGGAGAAGAAGAAAGACATCCTATTACAATTTCAGGCGGTATTTCGACATATCCGTGTATTCAAGATACGGAAGAAGACGCAAATACAATTATCCGTTATGCAGAACATGCATTATATAACGCTAAAAAACGCGGCAAAAATAAAATCGTTCAATTTTCACAATTAAACTTAGGCGATAATTAAGATTAAACAAAACAGTGAGAAAATTTATAATACCTGAATATTTACTTGATACAGACGAACAAATTGTTATTTCTTCAAAAAATTGTAAGGGAATATTTTTCTTTCATTTGATGTTTTTTCTATTCTTAACAACAGTTTGGGCAGGTTTAATGTATTTCTATATATTTGACAATGATTTGCAAGCGTTGTATCTTTCGCGGCTAATTTTGCCTTTTCCATTATTAACGTTGGGGCTTATTTTATTTGAAACGGAAAAACAAATATTTATTACAAATAAAAATGTAATTATAAAAACGCGTACGGGTTTAAAAAAAATAAAACTTCAAGATATAAAATCTCTAGAAGGTTTCTTTCCTCCAAGAGGAGGAGTTGAATGTCTCAGAATTATAGCTGCAGACAAAAAATGCATTGTATTTGTCAACGTAAACGGGTTAGAAATAGAACAAAAATTTAAGGAACTCTGTCCGACATACAAAGAACTTGAAAATGATTGGGATAAACAATCAATATTGCTTGCTGTTATAATATTAATTATGGTATTTTTACCATTAATCATTACTGTTTACTCCATAGTTTTCTAGAGTGGGCGACGGCGCCAAAGCCTAATGTTATACAGAATATATACGTGTATAGCACAAAAAAAAGCTATGTACATAAGAAGTGCATAGCTGTTGATTAGGGATATGTGTATCTTAGTTCTCTAAGGAGTATGGTTATATATTAGCAAACCAAATCAGAAATGAAATCATAAAAACGGATGATGTTTTTCACCACGCCACCAGTTTTGAAAATATTTTTCTAATATTGATGTTTTTTATTCCGACACAAGTTTTATAAATACATATTGGTTTTTTATGCTATAATTCAATTATGTTCGATAACTTAAGCGAAAAACTACAGGGAATAATCAGTAAAACAAGGGGTAAGGAACTTACGCAGGATAATATGCAGGAGGCTCTGCGCGAAATCAGACGTGCGCTTTTGGAAGCCGATGTTAATTTGCGTGTTGTGAAATCCTTTATCTCTTCAATAAAAGATAAAGCAGAGGGCGAAAAAGTTCTTGAGGGTGTTGACCCTTCGCAGCAGTTGATTAAAATTGTTCATGACGAACTTGTTAATCTGCTTGGAAAAGAACAAAGCCCGTTAGATTTTTCAGGAAACCCTAATTTAATTATGATGTTAGGGCTTCAGGGGTCAGGTAAAACTACATCTTCTGCAAAACTTGCGGTTAAGTTAAAAAAAGAAGGCAGAAATCCATTGTTGGCGGCATGTGACGTTTATCGTCCCGCAGCGATTGCGCAATTACAGACTCTCGGGCAGGAAATCGGAAATGAAGTTTTTACAATTCCCGATTGCAAAGATGTTCAACAGATTGTAAGAGGTGCGATTGATTACGCAAAAGAGCATGGGTTTAATACTATAATTCTTGATACTGCGGGGCGTTTGCAGATTGATACGGACATGATGGCAGAATTGCTTTTGATTGACAGAATTTTTAAACCTGCCGAAAAACTTCTTGTAATTGACGCCATGACAGGTCAGGAAGCTGTTAATGTTGCAGAAAATTTTGACGCGCAATTAGGTTTGACAGGTCTTGTTTTGACAAAGCTTGACGGTGACAGCAGAGGCGGTTCGGCTTTAAGTGTTTCTTATTGCACGGGAAAACCGATTAAATTGACGGGGACAGGCGAAAAATTAAACGCGCTTGAAGATTTTTATCCCGAAAGAATGGCAACAAGAATTCTCGGTATGGGAGATATTGTTTCTCTTGTTGAGCGTGCACAGGAAGTTTTTGACGAAAAGCAGGCGTTGGAACTTGAAGAAAAAATGAGTAAGAATAATTTTTCTTACAACGATTTTGTCAAAATGCAGAAGCAAATGCAGGCTTTCGGCTCTATGGGTAATGTTCTTGGCATGCTTGGTTTGAATATCGGAAAAGATGACAGGGATAAAATTACTCATGAGGGTGAAAAACAATTCAAGAAAATGGAAGTTTTCATATCAAGCATGACGCCGGAGGAGCGCTCAAATCCCGATTTGATGAATACCAGCCGCAAAAAACGTATTGCAAAAGGCTGCGGCATGGATTTTCAGGAAGTTAATGCGTTTGTTAAGCAGTTTGAGCAAATGCGGACAATGATGAAAGGCATGACTGATATGAAAAAAATGTTCTCTCATGGAATGCCTGATATGAGCAAAATGGGTAATATGGGCGGTCTTGGCGGATTTAACGGCAAACTCGGAAAGCATGCCATGAATAAAGCTATGAAAATGATGCGGAAGTTTAAATAATTAATACGGAGTAAGAATGAAAAAGATTTTATTTATTTTAGCAGTTTTGTTAATGCTTTGCAGCGGAGCTTTTGCTGTAGAACTCGTTAATATTGAAGAAACAGTGTTTCCAAAGTATGAAAAAGTTTTTGCAAAAGATTTGCAGAATACTCCGGACATCAAGGGTAATGTTCAAGTTTATCTGGATTTGAGCGAATCAGGAAGACTTAATTCCCATAAAATTCTTGGTGCCGATAATGAACAGCTGGCGGAAATGTTTGATGATTTTTTGAAATCTATCGAAAAACCGGCACCGAAATTTTATAAATCTTATAAATATATTGTTGTTTTATCAAAAGACAGCAAAGTTAAAATTGCCGTGAAAAGTAAAAATAATCATTACAGATTACGCGAAAAAAATTATTTTGATAAAATAAATGCTAAAATTATTGAAAATCTGCCGACTGATGATTATATCGACCTTGCTATGACATCGGCAGAACTTACTCTTTCTTCACGCGGAGAGGTTAAATCAGTAAAAATTATTGAAACATCAGGCGATAAATTTTATGATGAAACTCTGTCAGAATATTTAAGTTCTAAATCATACGGAGTTCCGCCTGCTGATATTCTTAAAAATGAGGAAGTTTCATTCATTATCTATGTCAATCCGAGTTCAGAAAAAGCTCTGTATGAATACTACAGATATTACAGACTTGTTTCTTCCGAAATTGAAAAACAGATAAGAGTTTATAATTACATTTCTTATCCGATTTATTTCCAATTTGATAAACAGGGAAATGTTGCGGATGTAAAAATGTTCAGAAGATATGATGAAATTAATTCTGAAAATATTATTGAAGAGCTTAAAAGAATAAAAGTTTCACCTTATGAAGGCAATATTACAGGCGATAGTATTGAGGTTGTTTATCTCGGAGGAAAATCTTTAAGAGGTTTGCAAAACTATTACGAGAAAAAAATGTATCCTGAGATTTTGAAATCAATTCCCGAGGTTACTTCGCTTAAACTTAAACCCATAAAGCTTTTGTTATTAATGACAAAAGATGGCTATGTTGAAGAAATCGAACTTGTGCAATCATCAGGTTCTGAAGAATTTGACAATAAAACTGTGGAAGCTGTAAAAGGAAATTGGTATGAAGCTTTTGAAAACCGTTCCACTGATAAATTTATTTTTGAAATTGAATTATATAATTTGAACCGATTTTTACATCAGCACTATTCAAAATACACAAGAACCGCTGCTGCGACTGCAATGGCAAACATTCCTACAGGAAGTGTTAAAACAGACAAAATTTATTTTGTAATAAAAAGAGATGGTAAAATTAAAGAATACCAGCTTTACGATAATTATAATAACGTAATTACCGAAAAAAGAGTGGATGACAGAATAAAAAGACTTACTTTCCCGAGAATTCCGCGTGCAATTGACGCTGACGAGCTTAGTGTATTAATAGATTTACATAGCCCGAATAAGCAGTATTTTTCAAAAAGTACATTGAATACAATGACTCTCGGCACTGCGATAATGTATAAACAGGCAAGATAAGGCTTGAAAAATATAAAAAATAGTTTATAATAAAAAAGTAAATACAAAAGGAGCAAACAGAATGAAAAATTTATTTAATCAGAATGTCGGGGGGGGGGCAATCTAAGCTCCTTATCAGGTTTTACACTTGCAGAAGTATTGATTACTTTAGGTATTATCGGTGTGGTTGCGGCGTTGACTATGCCGTCGTTGATACAAAAATATCAGGATAAAGTTACTGTTAATAAAGTAAAAAAGATGTATTCTGTTCTTAACAATGCCTATAATTTATATAAAATAGAAAATTCACATGAATTTATTGAATGGTCTCCTGAGGGTGCAGAAAAGGCTTTTAATATATTTAAACCCTATTTGAAAGTCGCAAAAGATTGTGGTGTTGAAAACGGTGAAGGCTGTATCCATTTAGGCGGTTACAACGACCTTACGAATGAAAATAGAAATGGTGGGTACAGTCAACAGAAAAATTATTATAAAGTTCGTTTGGTTGATGGTTCTTCGCTTATCTTTAGAGGCGGCGGCACTATAATGTTTGAACTGGATGCCGATTTAGAAATTTATTATGATGTGAATGGCGAAAAGGGACCGAATACTTGGGGAAAAGATTTCTTTGAATTTGATGTTTATAATGACCAATTAAAGCCAACAGGAGCTTTAATGGAAGTGCCTGCGAACAGTTGCGGGGTGCCAGAAGCAAAAGGCTGGGGCTGTACAGCCTGGGTTCTTTATAACGAAAATTTAGACTACCTGCATTGCGACGGGCTCTCTTGGAACGGTAAACGTAAATGTAAATAGGTTGTCGTCAAAGAGGATAAAATTAAGCTTTTTTCTCGTTTGAATAGTCTGCGGTGCCGGGGAATGCGTTTGAGCCTGTTGCTTTTCTTGTAATCCAGTATTGGATTTTCGGTATGAACGTAGATAAGAATGCGGCAGATACTGCAAAACCTATTCCCCAGTTTAAGGCACTCTTTGCAAAGTTTTCACGGTTAAGGCGTTTGAGTAAACTTTCTGTTATTTCGCCGTCTTTTGCTTTTTTAATAACTGTTTCTACGTAATCAACGAGTTCTTTTTGTTTTTTCTCAAATGTTTCTCTTGAAATAAATGTGAATTCTTTGTCAAATCCTGCTTCACTTATTTTGCCCGTAAACAGGTTCTGGTCTGATGTTGAACATCTGAATACGTTTTTCAAAAATTCAGGCATGTTGATTGCACCGTCTGAGAATACATCCATAATTTGTTTTTTAGTAATCATAGCTTCGCCTGCAAGTTTTGGCTGCAGTTCAGACATGCCGATTGCTGATTTTTCAAATTTTTCTATATTTACCTGCGGGAATTTTGACTTAACTTCGGGTAGCAGCTCGGTAAATCTTTGAAGTTTCATTACTCCGTTGCCTTTGTTCAATTCTTCATGTATTGACGGGATAATATATCCTTCTGCATTGTGAGCTTTGCCGAGCATAAATTCTCTGAACGCCTCAGGTTTCATCGGTCCGCCGTTTGCTTTAAGAACTTCGTTCATGTGGTCAGTAATTTGCTGTGCGGCTATCGGGTCTATGCGTTTTGTGTTTCCGTCTTGAATTTTGTTAAGCAATGCCGCAATTACAGGCATGTTAAACATATAGAAGTAGCTTGATGATATGTCACGGAAAAGAACTTCCGTTCTTTCATGTTTGTTTCTTGCGCAAACTCCTCTGCCAATCCAAACGCCTGCGTCAGTTGAAATAAGACCGTATTTTGGATTGTTTTCAAAAGCATAAGCTAGTGACATCAAGGCTTGCGGGTTCATTCCGAATGATACATTCTTTTTGTCTTTATTCAAAAAGTCGTCCATTGAATATTGTTTTTGAGTATTTTGTTCCGCAGGTTTTTCCTGTGGTTTTTTCTTCATAATATATTTTGTAATGCCTTGATTAACTTTTGGTAAAACAAGTCCGACAAGACAGTTTGCAAGGATAATACTTGTCATAACTTTGCCGAATTTGTATTTAGCAATCATTTTTTCTGCCTGTTCGGCATTTTGGAATTGATTTTTGAATTTATTCAAATAGTTTTTTACGGGGTTGCGTAAATTATCTTTGCCTGTGTCAAAAGAGGTTTCGGGCAGTTTTTTAATTCTTTCGCCTACATATTTGTCGATAAGTTTGTTAAATAAAGGAACTCCGCTGAACCAGAATGCCGCACCGATAATTTCTTCCGTAAAACGTTCTCTGGCTTCCGTAAAACCGCCTCTTTGATAAGCCTGATAAGTTCTTCCGCCCTCTACAAATGCCTCCAGTAACATAACAGGTGCAATTGAACGGCTTGCAAGACCGCGAACAAATTTGCGTCCGTAACTGAAATTTTTTAATGTTTGATTTGGAGTAACATTGATTTCCATAGAAATTTCCCTGTACATGGAAATAACCGTGAAAGAAATTTTTTGCCTGTTTTCAAAACTTTTTTAATATTTTGTTACAGAGAAAGTGCCGCAGATACACTAATTAAGTTTTGTTAAAATTTATACCCGCACTAACAATGTTTTTTATTTACGGTTTTTTGGTATAATGAAACAGAAGGTATGTTATGCAAGTTAATCAAATAAATAATATAAATTTTACAGGTAAAGAGAAAAAAAAGCTTTCAGAACGTCAAATTAAAGCAGGAGTTGCCGCAACAACCGTATTGACCACAGGTGCTGCATTGGCTCATATTGCAAAACGTCAGGGATTTTCATTAAGCCCTTCAGCTATCAGAAAAACTCCCGTGAAAGATTGGGCAGTTTTCAGACTTTTTGACAAAAACAATCCCGAGAAAAATTTGATTGAACTTGAAGAAAAAGAAATTCTTGAACTTGCTGCAGCTTCTGTTGCAGGCGGTTTGGCAGGCGGACTTGCTTTTGATGATAAAAAATATAACAAATCTAAAATAAGAGAATCAGTAAATCAACTTCTCGGCAATGTTGCAGTTCCCGTTGCTTGTGTGGGTGCTGTTTCAAGGTTATACAAAGCTCACAAACCTGCAATTTTGTCCGTAATACCGCAGATTAAAGAAAACGGAAAAGTTTCTGCAATGTTCAATAAAGTCTTAAAAGGTATACCTTTTTCAATTGCGACAATTGCATCTTTGGGGATTGGTATTGTTGCCGGAAACAGGGTTTCTAATCTTTTGAACGAAAAAGTATTCCATAAAAAAGTTGACAGAGAAATTAAAGGAACAGACTTTGCTCCGCACGTTGATGATTTGGGTATGGCAGTATCGTTAATGGCTGAAAAATCTAAGGGCGCATCGTTCATTACAAGAATTGTTCCCGCATTCTTATGTGTGCCGGGATATGAAGTCGGTACGCACAGAGATTAAAATTGTAACTTTTGTAAAATTTTTTAATTTATCGGCAATTTTCTGAAAGAAAAATACTTTATATACATGTAGTGTAGAAAGGTATATTGTCGTGTATAGTGCAGTAGCATCAGGAATATTTGCTGTTCGAAACGCTGATAAGACTTCTAACGGTGAAGTCGGAAGAAGTGCTGTGGCTTTAGGACAGACTGCGGGCGTAATTCAAGAAATTGCCAAATATGACGGTATAGCGGCAAAAACTGCAAGAAGTGCCGTGAGTGTTTTTTCTGACCTTGCTAAACAGCATAAAGCTTTTGAATATGCCGGAAAGGTTACTCAGTTTGCGGTTAATAATGTTAATCCCCTGATTTGCGTGTCAGGCGGGATTAAAACAGCAATGTCTGATGATAAAGTTAAAACGGGTATAACGGAAGTTGCGGCATTATCGACAATGTTTGCGGGTGAAGAATTTATCAAGAATAAATATGATAAATTTGTTGCCACCCAAAAATGTCAGAATATGATTGCAGAAGCTTCAAAAAATAAGTTTTTCAAACCCATATTTGATTATCTTGAAAAACATAAACTTCAAGGCAAAGCCGGAACAATTATAAAAGGACTTGTATTTATAGCAGGTTCTATGACATCTTATACAATAGGTCATGAAATGGGTGATAAGCTTGCCGACAGGGTCAAAGCCAATTTGCGGCTTGATACGCCGAAGAAAATCAACCAAATGACTTAATAACTTTTGTACTGCAATATGTTATAATTATTATTGTGAAAAAGATTTTATTACTATTTTCTATAATAATTTTGAATTTTGTATGCGCAATGCCTTGTTTTGCAATAAAAATAGGGCTTCAAACAGACGTAACAAGTTCTGCTGTCGGAACATCCGTTAAGGGTGTTATTATTGACGCCAATACAAATCATTCTGTTTGTGATTTGGAAGCCATGAAAGGTTATGAAATCAAGCCTTATCACAACCTAATGGCAATTTTGTATAAAGGAACTTATTATAAAATAAATTCCGATAACATAGTGATTAAACCTGCAGAAGCAGGATTTGTTAGTGTCAAAGGGCGTTGGTACCGCGGAATTATTATGATACAAAACAAAAACGGTAAACTGACCGTTATCAATAATGTTCCTTTGGAAGATTATATCAAAGGCGTTGTGCCTGCTGAAATGCCATCAAGTTGGTCTTTTGAAGCTCATAAAGCTCAGGCAATTGCGGCAAGAAGTTACGCACTTGCAAATCTCGGTAAACGCGCAAGGTATGGTTATGACCTAAAAGATACGCCCGAAGATCAAGCATATAACGGAGCTTCTTCCGAAACCCCGGCAACGAATTCTGCAGTAGAAGATACAAAAGGGATTGTGCTTACTTATAACATGAAAGTTATTACTGCATACTATTCTGCGTCTGCAGGCGGACAGACAAATGCTGATAACTGGGGAACAAGTCTGCCGTATTTGCGTTCAGTTCCTTCATACGATGATAATGTCAAAAAGAACGGGCATGGTGTTGGCATGTCACAGCATGGTGCCAATAATCTTGCTAAACAAGGCTACAATGCATATCAGATTTTACAATATTTTTACAAAGACGTGAAATTCGCAAAAGTTAATCCGCAATCATATAATTAGGCCAATTTCCTTGGTAGGTGTGATGTTTCGCGTTCGTATAGTGCTGAAACCCAGTCTATATTTTGGATATATAATATTTTTTTTGGAAAAACACTTGCCAAATTTAAATAAAATGCTATAATTAATCTGTCGATAGAAAAAAAGCATGCATAAGAGAGAATGGTTTTAATTACTGTATGCACAAGGTAAAAGGAGGTTCACAAATGAACAAAGAAGAATTGGTAAAAGAAGTATCAAAAAAAGCAAAAGTTTCTCAAAAAGCTACTGCTGATATCATTGCAGCAACTTTAGAAACAATTGAAAAAACAGTTTCAAAAGGTAAAAAAGTTACTTTAGTAGGCTTTGGAACTTTTGAACCGCGTAAAAGAGCAGCTAGAACAGGCAGAAACCCTCAAACAGGTGCACCTTTGAAAATTGCTGCTAAAACTGTACCTGCTTTCTCAGCTGGTAAAAAATTCAAAGAACTTGTTAAGTAGTTTTTTTGATTAAATAAATTAAAGAAACAGAGCCGATTTTTCGGCTCTGTTTTTTGTTATAAAAAAGACGGGAGAATTTCCCGTCTTTAATTAATATTAAAAGCTTGCAAGCCCAGATATTTTGCCGCAGAACCGAGCTTTTGCTCAATTCTCAATAACTGGTTATATTTTGCCATTCTGTCAGAGCGTGACGCAGAACCTGTTTTGATTTGCCCGCTATTGACCGCAACCGCTAAATCTGCTATAAATGTGTCTTCAGTTTCTCCGGAACGGTGAGAAATTATTGTTGTATAACCTGCGGCGTGTGCCATTGAAATTGCATCCAATGTTTCTGATAAAGTTCCTATCTGGTTTACTTTAATCAAAATGGAATTTCCGGCACCGCGTTTAATGCCGTCAGCAAGTCGTCTTGTGTTTGTTACGAATAAATCGTCGCCTACAAGCTGACATTTACAGCCGAGTCTTTGAGTAAGCATTTGCCAGCCGTCCCAATCCTGTTCTGCCATACCGTCTTCGATTGAAATAATCGGATATTTTTTAACCCATTCTTCCAAAAAGTCAGTCATTTCTTTATTATCAAAAGATTTTCCTTCACCTTTAAGGTTATATCTTCCGTTTTCATAGAATTCGGATGAAGCCACATCAAGGCATATTTTAATCTGGTCAGTGTTGTATCCAGCTTTGTCAATTGCTTCGAGAATAACTTCTATACCTTCCGCGTTTGAGCCTAAGTTTGGAGCAAAACCGCCTTCGTCGCCGACAGAAGTTGCCAAACCTTTGTTATTCAAAACTTTTTTAAGTGTGTGGAAGACTTCGGAACCCATTTGAATTGCGTGGGAAAAGCTTTCAGCGCCGACAGGTGCAATCATAAATTCTTGAAAATCTATGTTATTATCGGCATGAGCTCCGCCGTTAATGATATTCATCATCGGAACGGGCAGAGTAAGGGCGTTTATACCGCCCAAGTATCTGTATAATGCCATTCCGTAAGCTTTTGAAGCAGCTTTTGCAACAGCAAGAGAAACACCTAAAATTGCATTTGCACCTAGTTTTGATTTGTTTTCGGTTCCGTCCATGTCAATCATGAATGTGTCGATTTCTTTTTGATGTGAAGCTTTTTCGCCTATAAGTTCGGGAGCAATAATGTTGTTTACGTTATCAACGGCTTTTTGAACGCTTTTTCCCATATATTTGTTCATATCTCCGTCGCGTAATTCAAGAGCTTCAAAAATTCCTGTTGAAGCACCCGAAGGTACAGCAGCACGTCCTCTGACTCCGTTAGTTAATCTGACATCGACTTCGACAGTCGGGTTGCCTCGTGAGTCCAAAATTTGTCTTGCATAAACATCTTCAATATAAGTTGACATAAAAACCACCTCTCGCCATTAGTACATACCCGATTTTGTCATAAAGTTTTTGTGTTTGCAAGTAGCCCGAGTAATTATTTTTTTATTTGAATAATTACTCCACTACGCACAGCCCCAAATAGCTGGAGGTCTCGCGGTTGTTGGTACTCCAGTCCGTGCTCGTGGTGCTGAAGGCTCTGCGGTACGCGGTGCTGCCATACATGCCATACTCCTCACCCGACCAAACAGAAAAGTACGGTTCAGGAAGATCAAACTCAGAGGCTTTGTTGTTGTATTTGAGGTTGTATGTACCTTGCGCAAAACCAGTAGCAATTGTTGGGTTACCTTCGTATAATAGGCTTGCTATTTTTGCTAGTTCAGCCTTACTTGCCATTTTCCTGGTTCCACCACATTGTTTTACTGCGCCTGCCCAGTAGTCATCTAGATCATGACATTTACTTATTCCTAATGACTTAGCATAACTTCCTGCTTCTATTGTCTGTTGAGACGATGTAAAATTTTCGCCCGCACATTCTGCTTTGCTCATTGGAGTAGGAATAAACGCTGCACCAAAACACTTGCCGTCTATTTCAATTGAACAAGCGCTTCCTAAACCGTTTGCATTAAACGCTACAACATCCTTTCTAAATGTATTTGGTCTGTTGTGTCCGTTGATTTCAAATACCGCCGCCACACACCCAGCTGTAGCATTAGTTTCAGGTTTATTGTTAGAAGTAGACCACCCATACGTTTTCATGGGGTCTAACGCTTGACATTTTTTGTTATAACTTAAAATCATTGGTGTACCGTCAGCCGTAATAATTCCAACATTATCACTAGTATAATCTTCCGTATCCGAAGACTTCATTTTTAATTCTTTACCTGTTTTAGTTTTAGAGATTTCCCATTCTTTCCCGTCTTCAAGTTTAACAGTATCAGTTGGCCAGCAGGCTCTTAAATGATTGGCGTCACATCTTTTAGCAATCTTAAAATACTTTTGTAATTCATCTACAAACGCGTCAGTACTGGAATAAGGACCAATTAATCCTAACGATTTCATGTGGTCCGTCGCTTTAGTAAACTTGTACTTTGTACTTCTAATTTTTTCTGCGTTAACCCTGTCATTAACATTAGTCATTA
>CAJUPC010000015.1 GCA_910588555.1 Candidatus Gastranaerophilales bacterium | reverse complement strand
AAACGTGACAAAAAAATTGTGATATCACTAACAACTTATAAAGAAAGAATTAAGGAAGTCCATTTAACGATAAACACATTGTTACATCAAAGCATAAAACCTGATGAAATAATTTTGTGGCTATCTGAAGAAGAATTTAAAAACAAAACAGATGACTTGCCAAAATCTTTGACAGGATTACAAAAATATGGTTTGAGCATTAAATTTTGTACCAAAGATATAAAATCATATAAAAAAATCATTCCAACTATTTTAGAATTTCCTGATGACATTATTGTTTTGGCTGATGATGATTTATACTATCAAAAAGACTGGCTGGAATTACTTTATAAATCGTATTTAAAAAATCCCGATATGATACATTGTCACAGAGCTCATAAAGTTCGTTTTAGCGACAATGATGAAATTTTACCATACGAAAACTGGGAAAAATGCATAAAAGAACAAGTCGACAATGAAATTTATTTAGCAACAAGCGGACCGGGAATATTATTACCTCACCCCGGACGAAACTTATTCCATAAAGACATTACAAATGAAAATTTATTTTTGACACTTGCGCCAAAAGGAGATGATTTATGGATTTGGGCAATGGCTGTGTTAAATAACACTGATATGAAGATTGTTGAAAACAATATTGTTGAACTATTGTATATAAATCCAAAAAGAGAATATGGTATATCATCAGGAACTACTCTTTATCATACGAACTCAAAGGGTGGTAATGATAGGCAGCTCTCTGCAATATTCCAACATTATCCTGATATCAAAAATATTATGCTAGCAAAAAGGAAGAAAAGATGTCAAAAATCAGCATAGTAATGCCTGTATTCAATAGCGAAAAATATTTAGAAGATTGTTTAAACAGTCTTGTTAATCAGACATTTAAAGATTTTGAATTGATATGTGTAAATGACGGTTCTACAGATAATTCATTAAAAATATTAAACGAATTCAATGAAAAATATAACAATTTTATAACAATAATTAATCAAGAAAACACCGGCAGCGGAGCTGCACGAAACCATGGTTTCAGTTTTGTAAAAAGCGAAGCTGTATTGTTTCTTGATAGCGATGATTATTTTTACCCTGATTTTCTTGAAAAAATGTATAATAAATATCTCGAAACAAACTCTGATGTTATTATTTGCAGATATGATGTCGTATTACCTGACGGGAAATTTTATCAAAAAGCCAAAGGCATAAACGAATGGATGCTCCCACAAAAAAACATTTTTAATAAGAAAGATTTTCCTAAATACCTTTTTAACTTTGTAAACTTTGCAACTTGGAACAAATTAATCAAAACAAGTTTAATTCAAAAATATAACTTACAATTTGAAAATATACCTTACAGTAATGATGTATATTTTACATTAAGCACAATTCTTTTTGCTGAAAAAATTTCTATTGTTAATTCAACATTACTAAAGTATAATTTTTTAAACGCAAACTCTTTAACAATCGATAGAAATAAAAATAATATTTACATTTTTGAAACATTTAAAAAACTCAAAGAGCTAATAAATGATGACAGAATATTGGAAATAAGTTTGTACAATGCATACATATCAGCAGCTATGTACACACTAAATTTTGTTAAAGGGGAAAAAAGAAAAGAATATTTAAAAAAAATAAAACAAAATGTTCATTTACTCAACAAAGAAGACATATACAGACCTTATTTATATTACAGATTACTGCTTATAAAAAAACTACCGGTAGAATGTTATATATTCCTTTACAAAACTAAATGTATAATAAAACGATTAATCCCTAATATTATTAAAAAAAAGTTTAATATAAAATAAAAACTCCTCTATATGAGGAGTTTTTTTTATTTTTATAATGTCATTCTAAATCCAAACTGGAATCCTACACCGTTTCTTCCGCCGGACCTGAACATAGTTTGAAGATATCCTGTGCATCTTTCGCCTGCGGTTTTTTGGATACCAAATCCATACAAGAAATACGGGTCAAGACTCAACTCCGGCAAGCTTACATCATTAGCCATAAATCTTGTATCATCCATTATATTCCAAACAATTGATAATCCAGCATAAGGCTGCCAGCCGTGTTTGAAATTTCCGATAAATTTCAAGCCGGGAGATAATTGCAATACGTTAAGCGGGTCAGAACTTATATCCACGCCAGCGGCATTACGGTAGTCAAATGTATTAACGAAACTGTATGACATTAACCAGCTAGGCTGAACAATGAATTTACCTCGTGCTAATTCCCAGTTGTAACCTGTTTTAGAAGCAGCACCTGCCATTAACATGTGGAAGTTATCAGTACCATACATTGTACTTGCTTCACCTGCATTTGCGCCGACGTTAGCTGTCAAGCCCGTAAAGAAGTTTCCTTTATATAAAATACCTGTAGCACCAAGAGTTCCGCCGTTTTGGTATATACTGTTTCCGTTATATGATTGGTGGCTTCCGTTATATGCCCCGTAAATTGAGTACATACCGTCAAAACCGTGTTTTAATTCATATAAATCTGAATCTCCGCCAAAGAATGAACCATAAGAAACATTAGAAACTCTCGGACCATTATTTAATTTTACATTTTCAAATGTACTGTAAGGTTTGAACCAAACACCTTTTTCCTCATGAGGGTTCATAGTCGGAGAATAAATACCATCAGTTGTTGCAGCGTATCTGTTTCTGAGTTTCATCGCCTTTCTTTGTTCTTCAGGCATTAACATATACATATCCATATTTGTAAATGCCATATCGTAGGTATTTAATTGTGTTAAGTAAGCACCCACAAGAGAAGCAACGGGACCTGCCAAAACTGCAGGGTTATAGTTTTTACTTGTTTTACCCGCACCGCCTGCAAGAATAATTTGTCCGGTTGCAGGGTCATATTTTGCACCGTATCTGAAAATCGGTCCTAAAGCTTCAGCTCCGGTGTAAGGATTAAGTTCTACAACATCTAATAATGGGCTATCGCCGTTTTCATCTTTTTCAATAAAATCAAACTTCATTGAAGTAAAGTTTGCATTTACATCAGGCAAGATATTAATTTTATCAATAGATAATTTACCGTCACCTGTAACTGTTGCTGCGGCAATCATATCACTTTGACCTGATTTCATATCAACATCAAGTCCTAAACTGCCGTTGCCGTCCATATACAGGTTGCCGAAATTAACTTTATCAGCAGCATTGTTGTTAGCCAAATTCAACATTGCACCGTTATTGAAATGCGTATTAGCAGCAGAAAAATATTGAGCACCTGCAAGCAAAGATGTTGTTCCGCCGTTATAGAAAACATCACCTGTAAACTTGCTGTTGTCACCGCCAAGGTTCATATTACCGTTATTTTCTTTTGTAATTATACCTTCGCCTTTAATTCCGCCGGCAAATGTTGTATTTCTATTTCCTCCGACAATTAATTGAGCTTTATTTTCACCGTTATTAACCATTGTAATATCGTTAGCAACAGATGTTTCAATAAGCTCATCCGAACCATCTTCTGATGGAGTTTTTACTGTTACAGTATTTCCGGAGAATATAACATCTTTTTTATCAGCTGTAATTGTAACTTTTCCGCCGTCATTATAAATTGCACCGCCGTTTTCTTCTGCTTTGTTATCAATAAAAGAAGAGTCTGCAATATTAACTGTACCTGTATTATTCATAACACCACCGTTTACCTTAGCAGAGTTATTTTTGAAAATTGAATTATTTACAGTCAATTCGCCTGCATTATTAACAACAGCACCGCTGTTTTCTGTTGCAAAATTATGCATAGATTTATTATTTATGCCTGAACCAATATTGACAAGTTCCAAACGCTGATTTTCAGCAACTGTAATACCTTCATTGCCTGCACCGTCAAAATCCTGTGAAACAAGGTTAATTTTCAAATATTCACCATTCATTGCACCAAGAGTTTTATTTGCAACCAAATCGGTAGCCGGGTCAAGCTTAAATTCTCTAACCCCTTCAGCAGCTATAGCATCCATTAAGCCGTTGGTTGTGTCTTTTTCAACATGTATATAACCATCTTCACCAAGTGTTAATGTATATCTTTTATTGTTTGTATATTGAACAATAGCGTCGCCGATTAACGAGAAGTTACTGTCAAAACGATTAAATAATTGAAATTTATCTTTGTCACCGTCAACAATTTTTACATCAAAATGTTCAGCATCAAATTTTAAACCGCCTTCCATTTTTTGAGCAACATCAAATTTATCACTTTCACCAGTTGATAAATCAGCATCAAATGCAATTTTGACATCGCCATCAAGATCTGCGGTCAAATTTCTGATATTTAAAGTATCAATTTTATCGTTTTGCATGTTGAAAACGCCTGAATTCAATGTCAAATCAACATTATTCAATATTTGAGCTTCTTCAACAGCTCTAGCTTCTGGTGTTCCTGAATTCAAAATAAGCTCGCCGCCGTTTAATGTCAGAGAAACATTTTTAACCTGCGCATTAAATATAACTTCTCCGTTTACATCAACTGCCGCATTATCAATTCCACTTCCTGCAATTCCGTCGTTAAAAAGCAGTTTACTTCCGTCATTACGGGTAATTAAACTAACTTTACCTTCCTGAATATAAATTGCGTTAGCTTCGGGAGTTCCCATATCTTCACCGACTCTATGCATGTTGCCAGTAAATTCATGTGTTTTTCCGTCATCAGATACAATTTGAAAAAGCTTATAAGAACTTGAATTCTTATTTTGATTAATATGAATAGCACCGCCGTCTTGATCTGCTTTGTTGTTTATAAAGTCAGAGTTGATAATTCTAACAACTTCCATACCTGAAGTGCTTGAATTATTTGAAAGAGTAGCTAAAGCACCACCTCTTGTTTTAGCGTGGTTACCTTCAAATCTGCTGTTATGAATTTCTAAGGCACCGCCATTAACATAAACAGCACCGCCTAAGGTTTCAGCAGTATTATTTGTAAACACTGCATCATGAACAATAACAGGGTCGCTGCCTGCAACTGCAAGTGCACCGCCTGAATTTGCACTATTTTCTGTAAAGTCAGAATTATTAATATTCAAAGTACCGCTTACTTCTATAGCACCACCGTTTTGTAAAGCAGTATTACCGGTAAAATGACTGTTATTAATTGTCACGCCTCTGCCAAGTGATGGACCAGATGATACCATCATAGCACCGCCTGAATTTGCGTGGTTTGTGTTAAATGTTAAATTATCAAACGTAACCTCTGCGTTGCCAACATACATTGCACCGCCTGAATTTGCTTCGTTATTTTCAAAAATACAGTCGTGAATTGCTGATGTAATACCACTGTCAGACTTTATGGTGAGTCCGTTTATCATTATGGCACCACCATATTTATTATATTCACTTAGCGTACCGACTTTATTACCAATGAATTCAGAATTTGAGATTTCAATATTTTCGGCTCTCTGATAATAAATCGCACCGCCACCATTACCTGCGGTATTACCGTTAAATTTTGAGTCAGTTATTTGAGCATTTTTTGTTTGATAAAAATAAATCGCACCGCCGTTTTGCGCTGAGCTGTTTCCATTAAACTCAGTACCGCTGATATTAGCATTTTGAGTTTGATACAGCATTAACGCTCCGCCGCCGACAGGTGAGCCTGTACCGGTACTTTTATTTGAGTCAAATATACTGTCACGGATTGTAATATTTCCGCCCCAATCATAAAGGACACCGCCTCCACCTGGAAGCCCCATAGTATCCTTAGAAGTATTTGTATTATTTCTAAACGTGTTATTGATAAGATTTAAATCATCACTGCGGTTCATTTTCACACCGCCTACAAAGCCGGCCCAATCTGCAGCGTTTGTATAGTTTTCATAAACCCCGCCTTCGGAGATATCAACTCCCGCACTTGCGGCAAAAGTTTTCTGAGTGGCGATTGTACTGCAAAGCATTACTACAGCACATGCCATTAACAATGTTTTGTGTCGAATCATGATTTTATATATTCCTTTTTTTCTTGCTATTCTTTAATCACAGATAACGTAATAATCATATTATTACGTTATCTCTTTGTCAATATTCATTTTAAAAAATCATTTACAAATATTAAAAAATTCAAATTATTTATCAGAAAATAATTTTTCAAATCTTTTCATTGCTTCTATAGTATTTTCCTTTGAACCAAATGAAGTTAATCTGAAATATCCTTCACCGTTTTTGCCAAAACCTGCTCCGGGGGTTCCGACAACCTGAATATTTTCCAGTAAATAATCAAAGAAATCCCAAGATGACATATTGTTAGGACATTTCAACCAGATATAGGGAGAATGCTTTCCGCCTACATGCCATATTCCAAGACGGGTCAATGTTTCTGAAATTACTTTTGCATTTTCTTTGTAGTATCCGATATTTTCTTTAATTTCTTTTTGTCCTTGTTCTGTAAATACAGCTTCCGCGCCTCTTTGAATAATATACGGAACACCGTTAAATTTTGTAGTTTGTCTTCTCAACCAAAATTTATTCAATTTTCCCAATGCGTTCGGCACAACTGTATAACCGCATCTTGTACCGGTAAAGCCTGCTGTTTTAGATAATGAACAAAATTCTATCGCGCATTTTTTTGAACCTTCGATTTCATAAATGCTTCTCGGCAAATCTTCATCTGAGATAAAACATTCGTAAGCAGAGTCAAAAAGAATTATCGCATTATTTAAAAGTGCATAATCAACCCATTTTTTTAATTGTTCTTTATTATAAACCGCACCTGTAGGATTGTTTGGCGAACACAAATATATAATGTCAGCTTTTACATTCTCGTCAGGCATAGGCAAAAATTCGTTATCCCCGTTTGCGTTTGCAAAAACAACTTTTCTTCCCGCCATAATATTAGTATCAACATAAACAGGATAAACAGGATCGGGAACAAGAACTGTATTATCTTTTCCGAAAATATCAAGAATATTACCCAAATCGCTTTTTGCACCATCTGAAATAAATATTTCATCCAATTCAAGTTCAACATTTCGTTTCGCATAATAATCTTTTACTGCATTGCGTAAAAAATCATACCCCTGTTCGGGTCCGTAACCTCTGAAAGTTCCCTGAACAGACATTTCATCAACAGCTTTATGCATAGCTTCAATTACAGCTTTGCACAACGGAAGAGTAACATCCCCGATACCAAGTCTGATAATCTTTTTATCAGGATTTTTGTCTGCAAATTCATTTACTTTTTTTGCAATAGTTGAAAACAAATAACTTTGTTCCAAATTCAAATAATTTTCATTAATATTCATGTTCTCTCCTATTCAATAACTTTTATCCAGCCTTCGGGAGCTTCAATTCTGCCCATTTGAATACCTGTTAATGTATCATAAAGTTTTTTAGTAATTTCGCCGACTTCACCGTTTCCGAAAACAATTTCTTCATCACCGTTCACAACTCTGCCTACAGGTGATAATACCGCTGCAGTACCGCAAAGAGCGCATTCTTTAAAATCTTTTACTTCGGTAAACAGAATTTCTCTTTCTTCCGCTTCCAATCCAAGATAATGCTCTGCAACATACATCAAAGAACGACGCGTAATTGACGGAAGAATAGAACTTGATTTCGGAGTAATAACTTTATTATCTTTAGTTACAAAAATAATATTAGCACCGCCTGTTTCTTCAACCTTTGTTCTTGTAGCGGAATCAAGATACATATTTTCACTAAAACCTTTATTGTGAGCGTCAACAATCGGGTGCAAGCTCATAGCATAGTTTAAACCGGCTTTGATATGACCTGTTCCTCTGGGAGCTGCTCTGTCAAAATCTGGAACTCTCAATGAAATAGCTTTTGCACCACCTTTAAAATAAGGTCCTACAGGAGTTGCAAAAATTCTAAACTGGAATTCTTCTGCGGGTTTTACACCGATAACAGCATTTGACCCGAACATATAAGGTCTCAAGTACAACGCCGCACCAGAACCGTAAGGAGGAACAAAGTCCAAATTAGCTTTAACAACTTTTTCCACTGCTTCAATAAATCTTTCTTTCGGAAAAACTGCCATTTCCAATCTTTCGCATGTATCAGCCATTCTCTGTGCGTTTAAATCGGGGCGGAAACAAACAACTTTACCGTCAACTGTTCTATATGCTTTCATGCCTTCAAAGCAAGTTTGAGCATACTGCAAAACGCCTGCACTTTCGTGAAGTGTAACAGTTTCATCTTCTGTTAATACACCTTCATCCCACTTGCCGTCTTTAAAATTTGAAACATATCTATAATCGGTTTTGATATACCCAAAACCTAATGAACTCCAATCAATATCTTGTTTTGAACTAATCATTTTCAATCCCTCCACAAAATATTATACCATGAAAATAATATCATTGATTACAAATAGAAAATTATACCGCCAGTTCTTCCTTAACAATTTTATTTATCGGGTTCCATTCATCATTCAAGTTATTTTCTATTAGATTTTGATAATAGTTTTCTTTGAAATCCAACAAATCAAGCTGTGTCTTTAACTCTTCCATTTGCTGTAAAGCCTTTTGTTTTGTGGAAAGAATAATTTCATAACGCTCTTTTATCGTAGAGTCTCCTTTGATACATAAATCAATATAACGCTTGATTGATTTATTTTCTGTACCCACAGAGCGCAGACATTTTACTATTCTTACCCAGCCCAAATCCTCTTCTGAAAAACGTCTGACATTATTTGCATCTCTTTTAATAAACGGGAAAAAGCCGCTTTTCGCCCAAAAGCGCAATGTGTGTTCAGAAACTTCCATCTTGTCTGCAACTTCTTTTATTGTATACATAAAAATTCCTTTCTCGATAAAAAACCTCCCTATGATTATAACATAAGGAGGTTAATAGTTACTCTAAAGTTTACAAAGTTTTTTCAATATCTTCAACAATTTGTTCTTTTGTTAAACGATATCTTGAATATAGTTCGTCAAGCGAAACACGGTCTGTGAATTCTTTTTTAGCCCCGTAGTTAAGAACTTTCATATCAGAATTGCCGTAAAATCTTGTAATCTTTTCGCCAAAGCCGCCGTCAAGTTCGCCGTCTTCAAGAGTGATTACAAGTTTGTGGTCTTTTTTGAGATTTTCAAGAAGTTCCTCATCAACTCCAGTCATAAAACAGGGGTTAATCAATGTTGCTCCAATTCCAAGTTTTTCTTGAATATAATCTTTAACCTGTTTTCCGAGTTCAAAGAAGTTACCGACTCCGATAATTGCTACTTTGTCACCCTTTTCAACAAGTTTGAATTTGTTCAAAATCGAATAATCGGTTTTATCTTCCATGCCTGTTGAAACAAGCGGAACATTCGGAACTCTTATCGCAACGGGATGTTTTGTTTGATTTAATGACCAGTCAAGCATTGCAAGATATTCCTCTTTATTTGTCGGCGCAAGATAAACCATATTCGGAATATTTGAGATTAACGGAATATCAAATGTACAAAGGTGTGTTGCGTCCGCAGAAGAAATTCCACCCCAGTAAACAAGCATTGTAATCGGTGAATCATTTAGACACAAATCCTGCGACATCTGGTCATAAGTTCTTTGAATAAACGAACTCATTACCGCAAAAATAGGTTTTGCACCACATTTTGCAAGAGCAGATGAATAAGCAACGGCATGTTCTTCTGCAATCCCGACATCAGTATATTGTTTACCAAGAGTATTTCTGAAATCATAGTCAAATCCAAAAACACCCGGTGTACCTGCATTAACAGCAATTACTGTTTTATCTTCCTTTGTTTTATCAAGAATATATTGACGTGTTAAAGATGTATAATTTTCAACAAATTCAACAGGTTCTTTCTGTTCATCAAGAGTTCCGGGTAAAATCCAGTGGAATGCTTCTTTGTTTTGTTCTGCAACTTCTAGACCGCAGCCTTTTAGTGTTCTGATATGAACAAGAACAGGGTGGTCAGCGTCTTTAACTTTTTTGAATATTTCAACAAGTTTTTCAACATTGTTGCCCTCATTAACATAATAATAATCAAATCCCAATGATTTGAAGAAATTGCATTCAGCTTTTCCGTCCGTGTTGCGCAAAAGCTTCAAATTATCATATAGTCCGCCGTGGTTTTCCGCAATAGACATATCATTGTCGTTTACAATTACAATAATATTACCTTTATACGAGCCTGCATTATCAAGTCCTTCTAAAGCTTCGCCGCCGCTCAATGAACCGTCTCCGATTAGAGCAATGGTGTTTCCAACTTCACCTTTTAAGTCACGAGCTTTTGCAACACCGCAAGCTAAAGATACGGAAGTTGAAGTATGACCTATTTTAAACCAATCATGTTCACTTTCTTCAGGTGCTGTATAACCTGTGTAAACGTGGTATTTATCAGGATTCGTGAAACCTTCTTTTCTGCCTGTCAAAATTTTATGCGGATAACACTGGTGCGATACATCATAAATAATTTTGTCCACGGGAGAATTAAATACATAATGCAAAGCAATAGTTGCTTCAACAATACCTAAATTCGGTCCCATGTGCCCGCCTGTTGTATTAACTTTTTTTATAATTAACTCTCGCATTTCGCCTGCTAGAGCTTTCATCTCTTCAAATGATAATTTTTTAACATCATCAGGTGTATTTACTTTTTCTAAAACCATTTTTTCTCCTTTCTTAGTATAATACTATTTTAAAACCTGATAGTAACTATCAGTCAAGCCCATGATTAAAAATTTTTTAATACGATTTAACATAAATTATGATAAAATAAAAATATGAAAAAGATTTTATGTTTTGGTGACAGTAATACATACGGATATAATCCCAAAAACGGTCAAAGATTTGAAAAACGCTGGACAAATATTTTATCAGCAATTCTCCAAGATTGTGAAATCACGGAAGCCGGCGGAAACAACAGAACAGCATTTTCAAAAGATTTAAACGGCACAGCAGGAATTGGTATACTTCAAAAGTATTTAACTAAACAATATGAAATAATAATTCTTGCAATAGGAATTAATGACTTACAGTATTCATATAATTGTGATTTAAAGACTTTTGAACAAGGAATAACTGAACTTATCAATGCTGCAAAAACACTCAACCCGAATGCAAAAATCATTTTGATAAGCCCTTCTGTTATAAAAGAAAATATACTTTTCAGTCATTTTAATATTCTTTTTGACAGAACTTCAATAGAAAAATCTTATAAAATTTCTCCAATTTACAAAAGAATTGCACAAGAAAATAACTGTATTTATTTGGATTTAAACAATATTGCAGAAGTTTCCGAAATAGACGGTTTGCATTATGAAGAAACTGAACACAAAAAAATTGCAGACGAGTTAAGTAAAATTATCCAAAACATTTCTATTTAAGTTTTTTCAACGAAGAAATAAAGTTGTTATGTTCAACATCGCCGTCAACTTTAGTCATAAATATCTGACAGTTGCGCTCATCTTCCAGCTCAGGCAATTGCGACAATTCAGCTTCGTAATAATGTGCTTCATTACGACTACTCATAGGCATTCTGTTTGCAAGGCTGTTCAAAGATATATTTCTCAAAGCTCCTGCAAAACCTTTATTTTTACCGCTGAATTTTGTGTAAATTCTCAACGCTGCATCACTGTTTTCAAGGTTATATTTTCCTGCAATATAAGAACTCAATTGAGGAGATGAAGATTTTATCTGCATTTTTTCGATTACATTGTCTTTCAAATCCAAAACTCCTGAAATTCTATCAAAATTACCTTCGGGAACATTAACCAAATCGGAAAATATTGAAGGACTGATAGAAGCAAGAGGATTTCTGAACAAAGCCGCAACTTTCAATACATATTCAACCAAACCGACTTTTTGAATAGTTCCGTTTTGAACTAAAAATTTTATTGAACCATTTAATTTCATTGAATCATCGGTATTAAGTTCAACAAGTCCGCTGGCTTTGCCCGTAATTTCTCTCGGCAAATCTAAAAGAGTAGTCGCGAATAAATCCGACTCAACATCTTTAACACCGAGTGCGACATTATATTTATGCTTCTTCAAATCGCAGTTAATTTTTGCAGAAGAATGCCCCTCTGCAATTTCAAACCTGTTTGAATACATATTTAGAATACTGTTTTTATCAAGCGTCAAAGTTGCTTTTACATCCTTAAATAATATATCTTTATAATTTCCTTTTAAAATATGCAAAACACAATCTTCTACAATAAAATTCCCAACATCAAAAGTCGGAGTATCGTCATCATCATCTTTTGCCTCTCCGGAAGGAGCAAGATCCATTTTGTCACTTGTAATAGCCTGTGAGCTTTGATTATTTGCAGATGCAATAAATTTTTCTACATCAACATTATCAACAGTTAAATTAACATTTTTAACAACTACAGGAAACTTAAGTTCATTTATCAAACTTCCGTCAAAATCATAAGCAGAACGTCTGTATCTGCCGTCTGCCGCAAGCTTTAACAACCCGTTTTCTGTCACCATTTCACCATGTTTTAAGAAAATCCTTTGAGACGGTATACGAACCTTATCCATTGTTAATTTGCCGTTTAAAACAGGGTATTTGCCTGTATTTACAAATTCCATATTACCTGCAATTTGTCCGCCTTTAAATAATTTTTGCCCTGCAAAAACATTTAAAAATTCACTTGGCAATGGTCTTGGAATTTCAAATCCCATATTTTTAATATCAGGAATTTCTTTTGAACAATCAATGTTACCTGCAAGTTTAAGAACAGGCTGGATTTTTTTGCGTTTTTCTTTATCCATATTATCAGGAATAATATAATAATCTATAGATTTTATATTAAAAAGATTGTCCTCAAAATGTATATCAGCTTTTAATCCGCGCTTATAACTTGCGGGAGTTAAAGATGCTCCGTCAATCAAAATATCCTGTCCTGTTTTCAACCCAAAAAGCCACAACAAATCAATTTTATTGTTTATTGATTTAATATCAAGTCTGGTTCTTGTTGGGCCGCCGGTTAATTCAACAGGTATACCAATCATTTTTGACATATAATTTTTTGCAAAATCATTTGTAACAACAGCACGCGCAACAACATTTGTATCAATTGATTTCAAATAATCCTTAACGGAACCTTCCATCTCAATTTTGTTTTCTTTGCGATTATTGTAATATCCGTCAAAATCTTCAAGCATAATCTCATCATTTGTCATGACGATTTTGCCTTTTTCAAGTAAAACAGGAATGTCAGCTATCGGAACAATTTTACCCGAAATCTTATTAAGATTTACAACGCCGTTCAAATCCTTGTTTGACAATTTAATATTAAAATTAAAATCGCCTTTCAAATCTTTAAAAAATGAAAGCGGTTCGTTTAAATTGTTTTCAACTATATTTGACTCAATAAGAGCCAAAACATCAGCCATATCAATTTTATCTGAAAAAATTTCTACATTAAAATTATTTTTTTTGTCAGAAACCGAATTAAAAAATATCTTAGATTTATTAAACGTCAAATAACATTTATCAATCCACAAAGCTTTGTCTTTAATATAAACAGAATTTCTGTCAGCCAGATTAAAATGAAGATTTTTACCTTCTTTTTTAATATCTGAGGTAATATCAAAATGAACAAATCTCAAATCTTTTTGAGTATTATCTATTTTAATATCGTTTGCACTCAAAGAAACATAAGTTGTCGGAGCAGGTTTATATAAAAACAAAGATTTTTTAACATATAAAACAGAGTCATAAAAATCGAAATTCCAGTCAAACTCTTGCTGTTCTTGTTTTTCCGGAGGCTGAGCAATTGACATTAATTTATTTATATCCGCAAAAATATAATCTGTTCCAAGCCTTTTAACAACAATATTTTTGGCAAAAATTTCTTTAAACGAAATTTCTGTATCAAAATTATCAACCTGTAAAAGGTTTTCACCCTTATTAATAAGAGCGAGTTCATCAACTTTAAATTCAATATCAGGTGAAAAAGATGTTTTTAAAACAGGATTTTTAATATCCAACTTCAAATCCAGACATTCCTGCAATGTTTTTTCAACAAAAGAAATAACTCTATCATTTGACACTGCCCACGGCAAAACTTTTAAATAACAAACTAACGGAGCTGCAGCCAGCACAGCAGCTGCCGCAACTATCCCTATTCCAACTTTTAACTTCTTCGATATCATAATATGATTATATCATAATATTTATTATAAATTTTATGTTATTATAATGTTATGAAAAGATTTTTTACATTACTTACAATCAGTTTATTATTCAGCACAACAGTCTTTGCCGCAGACACAATACAAGGCGGGATTTCAAACAACGACATAAAACCATTTGCTGAAAAAAAATATTTTGGTCTGGAGGATAAAAACGGCAATAAAATCACACCTGCCGAATACCAAAAATTAATACGCCTCGGAAGTTCTGCCTGGATTGCTCAGAAAAGGGGGAAATACGGATTAATCTCTAATACAGGCGAAATACTGGTTCCAATAAAATACAGACACACTGACAGAATGACAAGTAAATTTGTTAAGTTCGGTAATGAAAACGATTTTACAGTTTATAACGAACACGGAGAAAATCTATTGCCTGCAGAATACTCATCTGTAAACATGCTTTTTGGCGGAATGTTTTTGACCAAAAAAAATTATAAATTTGGTATTGCAGACAGAACAGGCAGAATTATTCTTGACAACAAATTTGATGATATTTATATGCCAAAGCCGAATATAATGCGTATTCAATACAACGGAGAATGGTACGAAATCGAACAAATCGCGAGCGGAGAATTTGTTCTTCCCGAAGATGTCAAAAACATTAAAGAAAACGACGATTTCAAAGTAACAGCATTTATTACGGACCCTGTTGCGGCGTCAGGATATTCTGCTGTTACATTTACGGATTACTTTTTAAAAATGTTCTCATCTATTTCACCTTCACATGAAGAAACTATTGATGAATTAATGTATTCTAAAGGAGCAGACTG
Source organism: Candidatus Gastranaerophilales bacterium (assembly GCA_910588555.1). Taxonomy (GTDB): domain Bacteria; phylum Cyanobacteriota; class Vampirovibrionia; order Gastranaerophilales; family Gastranaerophilaceae; genus Stercorousia. The sequence continues at coordinate 35,554 of CAJUPC010000015.1, read as the reverse complement.
TGTATCAATTATATTAAAACTCAGCTGGCTGCCCAAATACCCGCATACATTCATTAGAAATTATTACAGAAACATCAGAACTCCGAATAACGGTCCATTGAGTAATGTAAAATACGAATTAAAACAAAAAATTAATTAACGAGACTGTAAACTTTAAAAATTTAACAATCTGTACACAGAGGATAAAAAAAAGCCCGCCTGAGTGACGGGCAAGGAATGAATATCTCCGGTTAAGGAGATTGCATGAGTTTCTGTTCTAGAAACTCAATTCTTTTTTCAAGGTCTTTGATTTTCTTATCTTTTTCTGACTCTTGTTTCATCATTTGAGTTATTTTTGCGTCTAACTCTTTGATTGCATTAATTACTGCATAAAACATATCTTCCATGCGAATTGTCAAGAAGCCGTCTTTGCCTTTTGATACAGCGTTTGGAAAAACCTTTTGCAAATCCTGTGCGATGACGCCGACGCGAGGTGTTTTATTTTTATCGTTTTTGTAGGTGAAGTTAAACGGTTTAAGCTGTTTAATTTTATCCAAGCTTGATGTGTATTCTTTGCCGATGTTTTTGAGTTTTTTATCAGACGGAACACTTATACCGGCAACAGCCAAGGTTTTTGCTATAGAAACATCACCCGAAATAATTATTTGATGGGCAGAATTCCCTAAATAAAATAAATTTGATTTTGAAGTCGAAAAGTCACTTTTACCAGCTTCATCACCTATACATACGACATTTTCTCCACCACCTCTATTCCAACAAGCATACCGGCCAATTGCGATAGACTTATTTCCGGCAATAGCATTGTATCCTATAGCTATCCCATATTCTCCGTAACTAGCACCACTAATTGCAATACCATACTCTTTAGTTGCCGTTCCACCTATTCCTATAGCCCCACTCCCACTAGCTCGACCAAGTATTCCTATTGCACGATAACCAGTGACTTCAAGCCCTTGTGGATCCATAAATCCTATTGCAACAGAATAACCCCCTGTAGCTTTAGCTTGATTTCCAATAGCTATTGCGTTCCTTTCGGCTGCTTCAGCTTCAGGGCCTATGGCCATTGATGTATATGCTGGACCAGAGTTACCAGATGATGTTTTAGCTTCAGAACCTATAGCTATACCACTATTATTTGTAGCATTTGCTTTATACCCAATTACAACTTGCTTATAGCGTTCCGCTTTGGCATTTTCTCCAATAGCAAGCGAATGGCTAGAGTCATAATTCGAATTAACAATTGCTCCTGTTCCTATGGCAATTGTATTTGTGTCATAAGCTTGAGCATTAGTTCCAATTGCAACATTTCCTGATAAAGTTTGCGTTCCATAACTGGTGTTTGTTTCGGCATGAGCATTAGTACCTATTGCGATATCACCTGAAGCTTCCAGACCATTAGTACAATAGTTAGACTTTTTAGCTGTTGCATTTGTTCCTATTGCAATAAAATTACTGTGATTTTTTATACAATTTGAGGATATATTTGCATCTTTTCCTATTACAATACTTGAAGCTACTTTATCTATAGCATTATCTGTTCCCAAAATTATATTATTATTTGTATCGAATGTTAATAATCCAAGAGTATTTTCACCTTTCCTGAATATCAAATGATTAGGAATATCGTCGGAGGTGTTCAAAATGAGTCGAGCATTTTCTGCAGTTTCGGCTTTGTTTTGACCTATCATAGCACGCTGATTATTTGTTGTGCCGTAGTAAATATCTGTTTCGCCGGAGTCTTCTACATATTTCCATATTGTAGAACCCGATGAATTTCCACCTGCGGCTTTATTCGCAGACATTCTGGTTGTAATTACAGGAGCCATGGCAGCTAGAATTATGGTCATGATTAAAAGCACAACCATCATTTCTGCTAAGGTAAAACCCGAAAACCTTCTTAAGGAGCTGCGATTGCCCCCCCCCCCCCGAAGCTATTTTTATATCTTAATTGTGTCATACTTCAACTCCTTTTTTTATCATTATAACCTATTTTGTAAATTTTTCAAGTTATAAAAAGGAAAAGCCGGCATGTAGATTTTTTTTATTTAGTCAAGAAGCAATTTATGTGCCGGCATAGAAACTTTTATATACTATATCATGTAATTCGCAATAATCAATAATTTCTTTAAATGTTTCTTCAAAATAATAACAATTCTTATTATTATATATCTCTTCATACAAATATTTATAGATAGGATATTCTTCATCTATAAATTTAAACATTTTTGTTTTAAAATTCGTCCTCAAATTCAACTTATCAAACCAGTATTCATCAACAAAATCTTTTGTTTTTTCTATAATCAACTTGAAATCAGTTATCATCGGTATAATAGGAGCAATGAAAACAACCGTTCTTATTCCGTTGCGCTTTAATTCTTTTAAAGTTTCAATACGTTCAGCTATTGATGAAGAATTAGGTTCAAGCTTTAGTTTTCAATCCTCATCAAGCGTACATATTGAAAGAGCCACTTCAACATGTTTCATTTGTTTGAAGATATCAATATCGCGTAATACAAGCTTTGACTTTGTTACAACACTTATATATGCTTCCGATTTAACTAATTGCTCCATGAGCATTCTTGTTATACCGTACTTTAACTCATAAGAATTATAAGGATCTGTGACAGTACTTATCATCACCTTTTTATTTTTAATTTTGAATGTGTTTAGTTTTTTGGCAGTACGTTTAACATCTATAAATTCTCCCCATTCTTCTGAATGTTTGCTAAAACTGCACATATAAGAAGCATAGCAGTACAAACATTTGTTGGGACAACCTACATAAGGGTTTATGACATAATCCAAATGCGCCAATTTTGTCTTATTTAAATAATCTTTCACACGCGTTAAATCTTCGACTACCATATTAGCATATTAGAGTCATAAACAGTGTGTGTCAACAGTCTTGAAAATTTTAGTCCATACGGCTAATATCTTTTTCAATAATGCTCGGAATAGGCGATGTTATTATAGTTTCGAGGTATTTATCATTGTTTTCTTTAATTTTTTCGGCAATTGAATTTATCTCATCGTCATTAGTGAAGTAATGCTTCACAGCGTACTTTAAGACGGTCATGCCCTTATTAGGATTTTTTTCGAATTTATATATATCATATTCGAAATATTTCTTAGCATTTTCACATCCGTTAACAAGAAAACTTAATGCAGCCTTATCACATTTCTTATTTTCAATATACTTTAAAAGCATGCTATTTTCTGTATTTTCAATAGTTTTATCAAAATCCTGAGCGTATTTTATTGGATTATTTTCTTCAGGATAATAATACACACCAATCATTTTGTTCCAGTTTGAAACATTTTCTGATTTCAAAAAATACTCATTGCCATAACCTTTTGTCTGCGGGGCTATTGCACTGTACTTTAATGTGTATACATTATTATCAAAATGAATTTCCTCAGATAAAGCTATTATCTGAGAACATAAAAGTGCCAAAAATGTTAAAATAATTCTTTTCATAACACTATTAAATCACTGTTTTTAATAAAAAGAATTACGCAAAAGTCTAAGTCAGTCAGGCAAATTATAGACTGTCATCAATTTTAGTGAAATCTTTACCGCCAACTGCTTTATAAATATTCACTGTTGAAATAACATAATTTATTTGACTGTTAATTTTGTCTTTTTCTGCATTGAGAAGTTTCTTTTCATCTTTCATTCTATCAAGTACAGATTTTGCTCCTATATTATATTTTTTATCCGCAAGAGCAAATTTTTCCTGTTCGAGGCTGTAGCGTTTCAAACTTTCTTTATAATTTAAATCACGTGTTATTGCGGTATTCAATGAATTATTTACCTCTTGAATTGATGTCAATATAGTTCTTTCATAAATTTGACGAGCTTTTTCAAGTTCTAATTTTTTATATTTCAAATGAGCAGTTTTTGCGCCGCCGGTGAACAAATCAATAACAGGCAATACTCCAAATCCTGACTTAAATGTATGATTTCCAAAAATATTACCAAGACTGTACGCATTAAATCCGGCTTGACCGTAGAGAATAAATTTCGGCAAAAAATCTCGTCTTGCAACTTTTACATCTATACCGATTTTTTCAAGGTAATCTTCGGCTTTTAAATAATCAGGTCTGTATTGAATAACTTCTGCATTAATATTTTTTGGCAGACAAATTATACTAACAGAAGAATAATCATTTCGCGGCATTTCTGTTAAATCTTTTTCTCTTTGTCCCGTAAGAACACCGAGTTCTCTGCCGACTATTGCTCTACTTTCATTATAAGTATTTAGTTCTTCTTGAAAACCGGTTAAATTCTGCTTTTCATCCAACAATTCACTTATAGGACATAAGCCGTTGTTATATTTAATTTCTTCTAATCTCACAATTTCAGTTTGGAGTTTAAGCAATTCTTCTTGAATTTTTACAAGTTTATCAAGTTTTATCAGATTAAAATATTGCGAAGCAACGGCTGATGTAAGTGCGATATAAGAAGCTCTTTCGTTTTCTTTAACCATTTCAAGCTGTTTTTTTATTGATTTGGTTTTAAGATAATTTTCTCCCCAAATATCGATTTCATAACTCATGGTAAGAGGGAGAAAGAAATTACTCTGGTTATAATCATGTATTACAACATCACCAAATTTTACGTCGGAAGCGCTTATATCTTTTGAAATATCACCTTGAAAACGCAATTGTGGAAGCTGATTGGCAAATGCTTGTTTTACGACCTGTTGAGACTGTTTAACATTTAATGCAGCAATTTTTAAATCCTGATTGTTATGAAAAGCTGTTGTTATATAACCAGTCAAAACAGGATCATTATATTGTTGCCACCAATCCAAATTAAGATATTCAATTCTATAATCATCACTATTTGTAAATTTTGCCTGAGCTGCCGATATATTGCATAACAATATTAGGAGGGTAAATAAAATCTTAAAAATTTTCATGCTTGCTATTTTCCTTTTTGTGTTATTATAATAACACAAATATCATGAACAAGTCAAATTTACTGGAAAGCAGAATAGGTTTTAAACTGGTACGGATAGGTAAAATGGTTCGTGCAATTGCTAATCACAGATTTGCTCAAGAAAAATATTCGATAACCCCTGAACAATTTACAGTTCTGACAGCAATAATTGACCATGACGGACTTTATCAGCGCCAAATCGGAGCATTGACACTCAAAGACAGACCTAATATCACAAGAATAATCAATATCTTAGAAAAAGCTGAACTTGTAACAAAGACACCTGATGTAAATAAACGCAAAATTTACAAAATTAATATTACTGAAAAGGGCAGACAAGCTCACCAAAAAGTTGTCCCATCAGTTATAAAACACTGGCAGGAAACTGTTGATGGTATAAGCGATGAGGAACTTGAAAGCTGTTTAAAAGTTTTAAATAAGATTAAAGAAAACTTAGAAAAGAATTTAAATATACAGATATAGAGGTAGGAAATGGAAGAAACCCCGAAAGAATTTGAACAAAAAGCTAAAGAAAGATTAAAAACAAAAAAAGCAAAAGCAAAAAAGAAACGTCCCGAATATAAGAAAAAACGTGTAATTGTACCTGCTGCAACAGCACTTGCACTTCTTATACTAGGAATTGCTTCTGCAATTCATTCAACATATTTTCAGTCAACTGATGACGCATTTATTGAAGGCAGACTAATTTCTGCTGCACCAAGAGTATCGGGACAGGTAATAAACCTTCTTGTTGATGACAATGAAGAAGTAAAAGCAGGTCAATTACTTGTAGAAATAGACCCTGCGGATTATGAAGTAAAGCTTCATCAGGCAGAAGCAAAACTAGAAGAAGCTAAAGCAAAATTAGACGTTACGGAAAAACAAATTGATGAAGGCGGTTCAAATGTTCAACAGTCATTTGAAGACATAAACTCAACCAAATCAAATCTTGACTTTGCACAGAAAGACCACAAAAGATACACAGATATGTATAAAGAAGGAATAGTATCAAAACAAGATTACGACAACAGTTCCAATCACTATACCGTGGCTCTGGCAAACCACAAAGCTGCTGCAGAAAAATCTAAAGCAATACAATCAGCTCTTGAAGCACATAAAGCCAAATCAAAAGCTGTAAGGGCAGAAATAAAACGCCTTGAAGCAGAAGTTGAACAGGCTGAATTAAATCTTTCATACACCAAAATTTACGCACCGCAAGCCGGAATGGTTTCGGCAAGAAGCGTAGAAAAAGGCAACTATGTTCAAATCGGACAGCCTTTAATGGAAATAGTTCCTGAAAAAGTTTGGATTATAGCTAATTTTAAAGAAATCCAACTTACAAACATGAAAAAAGGCCAATCTGTTTCTATAAAAGTTGACACTTATCCTAACAAAAGATTTAAAGGGCATATAGACAGTATTCAGCGAGCAACAGGTGCAAAATCCAGTCTTTTCCCGCCTGAAAATGCTGTAGGAAGTTATGTAAAAATTGTTCAAAGAATTCCTGTCAAAATCGTATTTGATGAAGATATAAAAAATTATAATATAGTCCCTGGCATGTCTGTAGTACCTAGAGTTAAGGTCAAGTAATGAATGATAAAAAGCAGATAAACCCATATATAGCAGCCTTATCTGTATTGCTTCCATCATTTTTGGCACTTTCTGCATCTTCTGCTACAAATGTAAGCCAGCCGCATATCGCAGGTTTTTATGGTGCGACACAATATGAAGCCAACACAGTAATAACCTGTTACATAATTTCAGGAGGTTTAATGCTTCCTGTGACAGGCTACCTTGTCAGAACTATAGGTAAAAAATTATTGCTTTATTACAGTATATGGATATTTGCACTAGGCTGCCTTTTATGTGTTCTTGCTCCAAACCTGCAAACATTGATTGCAGCACGAATTGTTCAAGGTGTAGGAAGCGGCTGTATTCTGCCTGTTTGTCAAGCTGTTTTGCTGGAAGTTTTTCCTGCAGAAAAGCGCGGACTGGCTATGGGGCTATTTGGTATTGCGGCATTGTTTTCACCACTTGCAGGACCGTTCTTAGGCGGATTTTTAACTGATAACTGGTCATGGCAGTGGATTTTTATTATAAATATTCCTTTATGTATGATTGCATTTTTACTTGTTAAACTTTTTGTATCGGATGAAAAACCTCAAAAACTTAAATATAACAAAAGATTTGATATAACAGGATATATTGCAATAGTTATTGCGATGGGTTGTATGCAGATAGTTTTAGATAAAGGCCAACAATACAACTGGTTTGATACACCATGGATATGCTGGACAACCGGAATTTGCGTTCTGGCATTCGTTTTTTTCTATGTATGGGAATTGGAATATAAGTATCCTGTAATTGATATAAGAGTATTTAAGGATAGGAATTTTCTTGTTGGCACATTTATAAGTTCATTTATAAATGTAATGTTATATTCAACCCTTTTACTGGTACCGATGTTTGTACAGAGTTTATTGGGCTATAGTCCTTCTATGTCCGGTTTGGCAATGTTTCCGAGAGCAATTGTCTGTCTTATAGGATTGATTGCAGCAGGAGAGATTTCACGTTTCGTCAAACCCAAAATACTTGCGTCGATAGGTCTTTTGATAATGGGAATATCAGTTTTAATGCTGACCCAAATGAACCCTACCTCTTCAATGGAAAGCATAATTTTGCCTAATATTTTACTTTGTATCGGTGTATCGGCTGCATTTGTGCCCATAACTGCGTTATCATTCCAAACATTGCCCGCAGCTAAAAACGCTGACGCTGCTGCATTGCATGCACTTTTCAAAAACATTATGACAGCCATAGCAACTGCAATGTCAGCTACATTTATAGCAAGAGTATCACAGATACATCAAACATATCTGACCGGAAATCTTGCAGCACATAATCTTATTTTCAGAACAAAATTAATGGCATTACAGACTAAATTTTCAATGCTTTATCCTTCAATTCTTGCACACAAAAAAGCTAACGGAATGCTTTACAAAGAACTTTTGCAACAGGCAAGACTCGGTGCATTTTTTGACGCATTTTCAGTACTAGCATTAATAAGCATTTCAATTATACCTTTTCTTTTGTTACTAAAAACACGCAAATCAGTTGAATAAAACACCAACTATAGCCGCAGACATATAACAGGTTAAAGTTCCGCAAATTAAAGCTCTGACTCCCAAACGAGCCAGGTTTTTACGCTGGTTAGGAGCAAGTTCGCCAATACCGCCTAATTGAATTGCAATTGAGCCGAAGTTACCAAAACTGCATAACGCAAAACTTGCAATCAAAAAGCTTTTATCGGAAAGCATTTGAGGCATAGTTGTCAAATCATAATATGCTACCATTTCGTTTAATACAAGCTTTGTACCCATAAGACTTCCGACAGTAGTAGTTTCTGCTATAGGAACACCCATAAAATATGCAAATATAGCGAAAATTTTACCTAAAATTAACTTAAGTGACAAATCATTTAAATCAAAAGTGACAAAATTAATATGCAGATATTTTACAATAAACGCACCAATTCCGCCTAAAGCCCAGTCAACCATAGCTACAAGCGCAACAAGTGCCAAAATCATTGCAATAACATTAATTGCAACCTTCATACCTTCGGAAGCACCTGCTGAAATTGCGTCAAAAAGGTTTATATAAGGTTTTCTGCGTTTGCTGTAAGTAATTTTAATATCTTCACTTGTTTCGGGAATTCCTGTTTCAGGATAAACAATCTTTGACAGTACAAGAGCCCCCGGAGCTGCCATAACAGAAGCCGCAAGCAAGTACTGCGCAGGAACACCCATTCCGATATAAATTGGCATTGTCGCCATTGAAATACACGCCATACTTCCTGTCATAGAGGCTAAAAGTTCTGAACGTGTTAATTTTGCAAGATAGGGTCTAATCATAATCTGTGCCGCAATTTGTCCGACAAATGCACTGGCAACATTTGATAATGCCTCAGCACCGCTTACATTCATTAATTTATTCATAGCCTTGCCTATTACAGGAACAACTCTTTGCATTATTCCATAATAGTAAAGAATATTTACCAAAATCATCATAAATATTAACGAAGCAATAAGCTGGAGTGCAAACACACCCGCTCCGCTTCCAAAAATTTCAACAAGTTTGTCTCCATCCATTAAAGTTCCGAAAACAAATGCACCGCCATCTTTTGCAAAATCAAGAATTTTTTGAACAAACATACCGATATTCATAAACAACATTCTGCCAAAAGGAACTTTAAAAATAAAAACAGCCAGCAGAACTTGTAACAAAAATCCCATACCGACCGTTTTATAATTTATTGCCTTTCTGTTATTCGACATTAAAAATGCTATACCGAATATAAAAACTATTCCTAATAATCCAAAAAATCTTTCCATTGTTTCCCCTTTTTCTAAAAATAATTCTACTTGAAACGAGAAAAAATATCTTGAATTATTGAAAAAAATTTACACAATGCTGACAAAAAGCACTTAACATTCCTTAACAATACCCCTGTTAACTATTGAATTAATTTTTGCTGATGTTTTACAATAAATGCAGGGAAGAGATATTTTCTGCAAAAATTAGTGTTAAATATATAGGATAAAGGGTGTAAAATTATGCGTGTAACTCCGGTAATGCCGTTAACTCAGGCAAACAACATCAAGAGATGCGACAAAACAGTTAATTCGGTAAACAATTCAGTACCGATTTCAATGAGCGCGCCCCCCCCCCGAAGTATACAGCTTTCATTTACGGGTGCTGATAAAAATATACATCAGTTTGTATCTTACGCACCTGAAAATAAAAGATATAGGATAAAACCTTATGATCAAGGCGGCTTAGGCGTTGTTTCTTACGAAGCTCCCGTAAGCTGGAGATTACATGAACAGGCAGATGTCAGAGATTTCTCGCCATACCACAGTTATGATAATGCTGATGGAGGTATTAAAGTTGTAAAACTAACAAAAAAAGACGGAACTTACCTTGAAGCATATCCTGAACAAAACTTTTACAACGCAAAACAACATGAAACTTTAGCTGATATTGCAAAAAGATTAAATCTTAAAGAGGGAGAAGAACTTGCATACGCAATACAGCTTGCACCCGATGCTAAAGGAAATTCGAAATTTATTAGACTTGTAGATGCCGGAATTCAAGGTTCTTTCACCAGACCATCTGAAACAGATATTTCCAAACCTCAAGAAATAAGTTATAGACTATTTAGAGCCGCAGACATTGAGGATTCTGTCGATATTGCAATAAGAGATTTCCAAAAGAAAGCAGAAGTACAAAAACTAAGTTCAGAAGAAATTGAACAGGGAATTGCCGCAATTAAAAGCAAAGCTGCACCGAAAGTAAATGAACGTAATGCATCATATTTTATCCATACAGAAGGACTGGCAAGATTTGAAAATGCGTACGGTGCAGGAGAAAAAGTTGGCGGCGGAACATACGGCACCTATGGAACCTACGGTACTTACGGCACATACGGTACAACAGGTTCTGCTGTTAAAAACGGCGGAGTAAGAAGCATAAGCACAAACGTATCATATGCAGACAATAACAGAGCGCTTGTAGAACTTATGCCGCGTTTAAACACCCCCGAACACGGCCACTACAACCCTGCAAACTGGTGGCTTCATGACCGTCCTGCGTTTATGGTTATGAACGCAATAGCAGACAAATCTCATTTTGGAAACGAATATTACAACGGTTTGAAAGTCCACGGAACTTTCCACAATCCCGGAAGAGATTACCAAGGGGCAGAAAGCGACCCGTTTGAATTTTTCAAAATGGTTGCCTCGGAAGAAGATATTAAATCTTTAAATAATCACCCGCAAATCAAAACTGTTCGGAGCATTCAAGCTAGATGGGCAGCTGCAACCGATGAAGAAAGACGGTATGTAAATCAGATTATGCGCCCGTACATGGAAAACTTCTTGGATAATTTTGTTGACGAGGCAAGAGATTTGAGAACTTTCAATATTACAATGACTCCTGTTGCGGCAACAAGACTTAACCCGCAAAATATGTCCTCAGGAACGGTTTCGGTAAACTATGGTAAAGAAATGAAGTCAATGTCAACACCTGATATTGCACAATTTCTGACAGGCAAACTTGCTGAAATTAATACAATTGATATTACAAACGGCAGTACACCTGCAAACCTCAGATTAAACGACCCGACTGCAAATTTCTGTCAAGGCGGAGAAATTAACGGACTGACAAAACTAAAAGACAAATTCACAACTTACGAATACAAACCCGTTATTGAAAACGGCAGTATTGTATCCGATAATATTAATGAAGTTTTAAAAGCTAAAAAAGCAAACACAAAATGGTTTTTAAATTCTATTGCAGAAGCTTATAAAAAAGGCGGTCAAAATGCTGTTACAATGATGTTTTTCACGCAAAAACAAATAAGTGAAAAAGGAGCAACAGTACTTGGACATCTGTCTGAATTCAAAGACGGCGATATGCTCTTTATGGGATGGGGAAGACCTGATAGACAAAAGGGGTATCCGTCAACATTTCAGGCCTTCTTAGATTTTCTTAAAGACCCGAAAATTGATAAAGAAATTAAAAAACATGCCAAATTAATTGTCGGAGCAGGCGTTTGGGACCAACATGCAAGAGATTACGGCTGGGTAAAAGATATCTTGCGCCAAATCGAAGAACTTGACGGAGGAATATACAAGGGTAATGCCTGCTATGTAAACGGCTTCTTCCCGAACAGACTTGTTGGCTGTGCAACATATTCAATCTTTACATCAAGATTTGAACCTTGCGGAATTACGCCGCTTGAGTCCTTTGCCTCTGGAACTCCGGTAATTTCAACAAAAACAGGCGGAGCACCCGATTTTATTTCTTCAGCAAGAGGTTATTTGACCAAAAATGCATATCTTAGAAGCCCGGAAGATTTAAAACTTGATATGTCAATGTTTTCAAAACTTTCAGGCGAAGAGTTAAGTAATGCTGTTGATGCGCAGAGGATGTTTTCTAACGCATCAGAAGTAAAAGAATGCATTCTTCAAGCCGTAACAGATTATCAAAAATCTGCACAGGAAGGAACTCTTTCTGATTATGGTCAAATGGTAAGAGATTCTATCAGACAAAAAATAGACTGGCATGAAAATGCGGCATATAACGGCGGCAAATCAGCTAACAGACGTTATATGACAGAAGTTTTTGAAATAAACAAAGGCATTAAAAACCGTGGGACATCAAGACTTAATCGACTTGTTGGCAGAGGGTATGCAATAGCAGACGCATTAAAAGACGGTGTTCAAAAAATCCGCAACAAATGGACAAAAACAATTATTTTCTCAGGCGCTGCACTTGCGGCATTCGGAGGCGCGGCTTATGCTTACATAAAACGTGATAAGCAAGGAAATAATCCGTCTGAAAAAGATAACAAACTTGAAAAAACAGCTTAAACAAGCAAATCAATCAAATCAAAAATTACGATGAATTTTTCTATAAGGTCATCGTAATTTTTTGCTTTTAACAATGATTTAAACAAAAATCCGAACTGCATAGGATTTTTTTGTCTGATTGCTATAAAAACAACATTATCTCTGTATGAAAGCCCGACCCCTTTTGCAGTGTATCGTTCTGCCATACGTTTAATCACATTCCATAAATCTCTGTTTAAAAATTCTAATCCATTACTATTTTTGGCAAACATAAACATTTCTTTGTCAAAATCAATAATTCCCGACTTTATTCTTTTATATTTATTATAAACATGCTCATTTTTTGAAAGTAAAATTACATGGTTATCGATTGATTTATTTAATTCAAATTGAATTGTTGTACCTTTAAAAAGATTTTGTTTCACTGCGCCTTTCACAGGCAGAGTTAATCTTGTATCTGAAAGAATTATATTTGTATATTTGTAAAACCCGAAAAAGCTTGCAACATCTTCTTGCGTATCAAAATTTGAAAATAATTTAGAATTAATTACAGCTTCTGTATCATTATTTTTCGGCCAAGGTTTAAAATTAGCCACAGCAGGCAAAAATAAGGGCAAAACTTCTTTTATAAGTTTTTTATGATACTCTTTGCCTGCAATAATTGCACCGACAATACTTTTAAGAATATAAACATACATTAAAAAGAGCAAAACAGGCAAAATTAAAGGGTTAAAAACGCTGTTTACGGCATTGTAAATAAATAATACGGCAAAAACCATACCGGTTATACCAAAAAGCAAAGTGAACACAATGAGTCGAATAACCGTCTTTTTTCTGTAATTCTCAATTGGATGAATAACAGGAAGAATATTTTCTTCAAAATATTTGTAATATAAATCTTTTTTATCTCTCATTAAACCCTGCTTTTCTAAAATAAAAGAGAGGTTAAAACCTCTCTTTTATTTTGCGCTTGGCGCGATTCGAACGCGCGACCTATCCCTTAAAAGGGGAGTGCTCTACCAGCTGAGCTACAAGCGCAAATATTGCTATTCATTTCGCCAGTGATATTATCTTACCAAGAACATTTTTTAATGTCAACAGTTTTTTTGAAAAAATTTTTTATTTGTGAAATCTAAATACAGGGTTGACAAAAAACGAATAATAGTAAATAATGAGTAAATAGAAAGATGGAGGTATTTATATGTCAAGATTGAATTGTAGAGCTGTGATTGCCCCCCCCCCGACAATATCGGTTTAAAATTTTTTAGGGCATTTACTTTAGCAGAACTTTTAATCACTTTAGCAATCATTGGTGTGGTTGCGGCGCTTACTATGCCGTCGTTGATTGCAAAACATCAGGAAAAACAAACTGTTGTAAAACTAAAAAGAATGTATTCAATATTATCTCAAGCTTTTACAATGAATTTGAGAGATAATGAGCCTGTTATGTATACATTTAATGAAGAAGGAGCTGTTGGTGTTTATAATATTTTTAAACCGCATTTAAAAATTGCCAGAGATTGCGGATTAGAAAGGGGGAACGGTTGTATTTATACGGGACAATATGGCAACAAATCAGACAGTTCTTCTTTTAAAAGAGCAATATATGCGACAGATAAACGATATTATAAAGTTCTTTTAAATGACGGTTCTTCAATTGTATTCAGAGGTGGTGCAAATTCAGAACTTTATAATATTGATTTTGATATTTTTTATGACATAAACGGTGATAAAGGTCCTAACAAATGGGGACATGATATGTTTGAATTTTTTGGCAAAGGCAGACAATTAATTCCATCAGGCATACCCAATAATTATTTCACGTATAACTTTGATTCTGCTTGTGCTCCTGCGGATTCATCCGGCGATACCTGTTCAGCCTGGGTAATTTACAAGGGAAACATGGATTACCTGCATTGTGATGATTTATCATGGAACGGAAAACAAAAATGCAAATAAAGATACGAATAAAGGTCGCAAATGCGACCTTTATTTCAAATTAATATACTTTTTAGCACAATCAAACATTGAATTTACAAGTGCGGCATTGGAATATATATTCATTCCGTTTGCTTCCAAAACCTGCTTCATTCGTTTTTCCCACATCGAATAGATATCGTCTTTACTCAAATCTAAAACCTGCGCAATCATTGAAAGTTCTTTAAAATCGATAGGAATAGGTAAAGTTCCTCTTAGCATATCTACAATATCAAGACGTTTCTTGCGCGGAAAAGCTTTTAAAAAATTAATTGTTGTCATGCCTTTTTCTTTCATGACGTCTTTAAAAAACTCAACAGAATCTTCAATCAAAACAGGTTCCTGCGGGATTTTATATTCCTCAAATTCCTCAGGTTCAATTTCCATAACTGTTGCAATTCTTTCCAATGTTGTTCCGCGTGTAGAAAAAGGAATTGAATTATCAATCAAATTGTAAACATAAGAAAGAGTAACGCCTATCATTTCGGCAAAATCTTTTTTATGAAGCGAATTTTTGTCTAAAAATCTTGCAACTTTTTCTGAGCTTTTTTCCTGTATTATAGGTTTGTTCTTCATTTTTTTGTCCTCATATTTTCGTATTATCAAAATAAATGTTTCTTATCATTTTGTTAAGCGAAAGTATGGTAAGCAGGGACGGTAATATTTATTTAAGTTAAAATAATAATAAGATTGGAAAGGCAAAATATGAAACTTATAGCAGGACTGGGAAATATCGGTGAAAAATACTGCTTTACCAGACACAACGCAGGCTTTATGGTGCTTGATAAATGGGCAGCGGATGAAGGTTTTTCATTTAGAGAAGAAAAAAAACTTAAATGTTTACTTGCAAAAAAAGACGATATAATTTTTATAAAACCCACAACTTTTATGAATTTGTCAGGCGAAGCTGTCAGAGCGGTTATGGATTATTACAAAATTGATGTCAAGGACATTTTGATAATCTATGATGATATCGCACTCGATTTAGGTAAAATCAGATTTAGAGCGAACGGCTCAGACGGAGGGCATAACGGGATTAAATCCATAATTCAGCATGTCGGAACAAAAAGTTTTGACAGGCTGAAAGTAGGAATAGGACCACAGCCCAATATCCCGTCAGAAAATTATGTACTTGCAAACTTTCCCAAAGAACAGCATGAAGAATTGAAAACCGTTCTGAAAAAATCAATAGAAGCTGTCGAATTCTGTATTGAAAACGGAATTCAAAAAGCACAAAATAAATTTAATTAGACGGCAGGATTATTGTAAAAAGTATTTTTAATATATAATTAGACTAAAAGGAGTCATAATGAGTTTACAATTAGCAGAACAATTTGAAGAAAACGAACAATACACACAAGCGTATGATGAGTATAAAAAATTATATGAGAGAAACCCGAAAGATTTGAGTCTTTTAGAACGTCTGGGACATCTTTCCATGCTTCTTGATAACAAAGAAGAGGCGGCAGAATATTACTCAAAAATCCTTGAATTCGACACAACAAATGTTCTTGCTTACGAACAGCTTATGGACATATATGTAACCACTGACAGATACAAATATTATATTTACAGAGGAAATCTTCACACTGTTGAGCATAAACTTGAACATGCAATTAATGATTATAAAAAAGCCGTTAATTGTGCACAAACTGACAATGAAATGCTTAATGCGCGTTTTGTTCTCGGTACTCTTTTGGAACAAGAAGGTAATAATTTAAAAGCAATTGATGAATACTTAAAAGTTATTGAATACGAAAACACGCATGAAGAAGTTTATACAAGACTTGCAAATCTTTACTTGAAAGAAAGTGCAACAGGAAGTGCCGTTGAAGTTCTTGAAAGAGCCTTAAAAAACGGGTTCAATTCTATAAATATCAAAGAACAGCTTTCTGATTTGTATTTGCGCAACGGAAATCCTGAAAAAGCTTTTGAAACAACTTCGGATGAACTTACAAAAGTAAGATGTCTTCTTGATATGGGGAAAAAATCAGAAGCATTTGAAAAACTTGGACAAATGGAAGAACAATATGGTCACATAGCTCAGTACCATTCATTAAGAGCTCAATATTATTATATGATTAATGAATTTGACAAAGCTTTGGCAAGTGTTGAAGAATTTTCAAAAATGGAACAAAATTCCCCGCTTGCTTACCAGATGCGTGCACTGATTTTTGAAGAACAAAATGATGACTACAACGCTCATTTGAACTGGGGAAAATATAACCTTGTACGAGGAAACAAAGATATAGCAATCAACGAATTCTTAAACGCATACCAATTAAAAAATGATGATGTAAATCTTTTGAATACTCTTGCGGTTTTGTTGGAAGAGTCAGGTGATAGAAACCACGCTATGGAAATGTACGAAAGGATTTCAAAGTTTGACGAAAATGACAAAAAATCACTTGAAAAACTTGCAGAATTCAGAGAAAGTATAGGTGATTACAGAACACAGGCTGATTACCTTTTGAAATTATATAAATTGGATAAGAGAAATTCAACAGTTGTAAGAAAACTCGGTGAAGCTTACGAAAAATCACATAACAAACCTGCAGCCGTTGAATGTTATGAAAAGTATCTTGAAATCGGTAAGGGCAATCCTGATTATGAGAAAATTCAACGCAAACTTGATAAACTTGCTCATACAGACATGAGTGAAGATGATGGCTTACTGGACAAAATCATAGGATGGTTTAATAAAAAATAAAAAAAAGAGCCTTTTAAAGGCTCTTTTTTTTAAACTGTTTCTGTTGTTTCAACAGGTTCTTTTTTTGCTCGTTTTGATTTCTTATCAAATGTTAATTTATCATCAACTAATTTTAGAACAATTATATCACCTGCAGAGTATTTACCTGAAAGAATTTCTTCTGCAAGCATATCTTCAACCTTACGTTGAATTAATCTTCTCAACGGTCTTGCACCGTAAGCTTCCGAGTAACCGTTTTTAGCCAGGTGATCTTTAACCTCGTCAGTTACTTCAATTGACAACTCACGTTCTTTCAAGCGTTTTACAAGGTCTTTCAACATCAAGTCAACGATTTCTCTGATTTCTTCCTGTGACAGATGAGAGAATACGATTGTTTCATCAATACGGTTCAAGAATTCAGGTCTGAATGCTTTTTTCATTTCTTCTGAAACTGTATCTTTTAGTTTTTCGTATTTATCTTTTGATTCATCCTCAGCAGTTGAGAAACCAAGTTTTGATGTAGTTGTAATCATACTTGCGCCTACGTTAGAAGTCATGATTATGATTGTATTTTTAAAGTTTACGTGACGTCCTTTAGCGTCAGTCAAACGACCGTCGTCAAGGATTTGAAGCATGATGTTGAAAACATCGGGGTGAGCTTTTTCAATTTCGTCAAACAAAATTACGCAGTAAGGTTTTTTACGTACCAATTCTGTTAAGTGACCGCCATCATCATATCCGACGTATCCCGGAGGTGAACCGATAAGTTTTGCAGTTGAATGTTTTTCCATGAATTCTGACATATCAACTCTTATCATATTGTCTTCTGACCCGAATACAGCTTCTGCAAGAGATTTAGCAAGTTCGGTTTTACCAACACCGGTAGGACCTGCGAAAATAAAACTTCCTATAGGTCTGTTTGGAGCTTTCAAGCCGACACGCGCACGTCTGATAGCTTTTGCAATCGCAACTACAGCGTCATGTTGACCGATAACTCTTTCGTGTAATGTATCTTCAAGTTTTAGAAGTCTTTCACTTTCGCCTTCGGTCAATTTTGTAACAGGAACACCTGTCATTGTTGCGATAACTTCAGCAACATTTTCAGCAGTAACTGTCGGTTTATTTGCTTCGTGTTCTTCTCTGTAAGCTTGTGCCATTTCACGAATTCTGTCTTTCATTTCAGCTTCATCATCTCTAAGCTGAGAAGCTTTTTCAAATTCTTGATTTCTTATAGCGTCTTCTTTTTCTTTGATAATTGCGCGAAGTTCTTTTTCCATTTCTTTTCCTTCGGGAGAAAGATTAGAAACTTTAAGACGAACTTTTGATGAAGCTTCATCTATAACGTCAATTGCTTTGTCAGGCAAAAATCTGTCTGTAATATATTTGTTAGACAATTTAACCGCAGCAACGATAGCGTCATCGGAAATTATCAATTTGTGGTGTTCTTCATATTTTGGTTTTAAACCTTTAATAATTTCGATTGACTCATCTTCTGACGGTTCGTCAATAATTACTGATTGGAAACGGCGTTCAAGAGCCGAATCTTTTTCAACATATTTTCTGTACTCATCAAGTGTAGTTGCACCGATAACCTGAATTTCACCTCTTGATAAAGCAGGTTTCAAGATATTAGCGGCGTCAATTGCGCCTTCTGCCGCACCTGCACCGATAAGTGTGTGCATTTCATCGATAACAAGAATAATATTTCCTGCCTGACGAATTTCATCCATAATTTTTTTCAAGCGTTCTTCAAATTCGCCGCGGTATTTAGTACCTGCAACCAATAAGCCCATATCAAGCTGAATAACTTTTTTACCGTCAAGAATATCAGGAACCTCTGCATTAACAATTCTGATAGCAAGTCCTTCTGCAACGGCAGTTTTACCGACACCCGGTTCACCGATTAATACAGGGTTATTTTTTGTACGTCTTGCAAGAATTTGAATAACGCGTTCAATTTCTTTTTCTCTGCCGACAACAGGGTCAAGTCTAAGCTCTTGAGCAGCAAGTGTTAAGTCTCGACCAAATTCATCCAAACTCGGAGTTTTAGTTTTTCCGCCTGATGAACTTGATGAAGATGAGCTTGATGCACCTGATGAAACAGATTGGGGTTTGCTTTCACCAAGCATTTTAACAACATTAGTTCTGATTTTGTTCAAATCAACACCAAGATTTTCGAGAACTCTGGCTGCAACACCTTCGCCCTCTCTGATTAAACCTAATAAAAGGTGTTCTGTGCCAATATAATTGTGACCAAGCTGTCTTGCTTCATCCCAAGATAATTCAAGAACTCTTTTAGCACGCGGTGTGAAAGGGATTTCAACCGCAACAAAGCCCGAGCCTCTGCCAATAATTTTTTCAACTTCTGCTCTGGCATCTTTTAAAGTTACACCCATGGATTTTAAAGTTTTAGCTGCAACACCGGTACCTTCGCCGATAAGTCCCAAAAGAACCTGCTCTGTGCCGACAAAGTTATGCCCGAGCCTGCGCGCTTCTTCCTGAGCTAACATAATTACTTTTATAGCTTTCTCCGTAAAACGTTCGAACATTATTTTACTCCTATTCTCTCTCTTATATATATATTTTACATAAAATACAAAAACTTTCAAGGGGTCAAATGTATGAAACTAATCTTGATAAAAAACCTATTACCAAAAATTTTAAAATCGGACCAATATTTGCGCACTTGACAAAAAACGAGTTATAGTAAATAATGAGTAAATAGAAAGACGGAGGTATTTATATGTCAAGATTGAATTGTAGAGCTGTGATTGCCCCCCCCCCGACAATATCGGTTTAAAATTTTTTAGGGCTTTTACTTTAGCTGAAACTTTAATCACTTTAGCAATCATTGGTGTGGTTGCGGCGCTTACTATGCCGTCATTAATTCAACATCATAAAAAGCAAGAAGCGTCGGCAAGGTTAAAGAAATTCTACTCAACAATGGAACAAGCCATTCGTTTATCAGAAATCGACAACGGTTCCGCTACAGACTGGTATAGAGAAGGTAATATAAAAAATGAAGACGGTGAATCTGACTATGAAAAAAACAGTGTAGCGTCTAAAGAATTTTTCTTGAAATACCTGGGACCATATTTCAAATACACAAAAATATCTGACGTAAAATTTGGTGAAAACGAAATAAACTCAAGAGTCTATCTTAGTGACACTTCTTATTTCCAGTTATGGAACGGAGGCTGTTTGGATATTAGATTTGATACTAACGGAGACAGAGGACCTAATACTTTTGGGAAAGATAGATTTATGCTATTATTATGCCAAAAAGAAATTGAACGTATAAACCGTTGTGGAAGTAAACAAAAAGTATTTTGCGCTTATGGTGAACCTAATCTTACAAACGACAAATCCAGAGAAAAAAGTCTAGAATTTTGTAAAACAAACCCTCTTTCCTGCAGTAATTTATTACAAATGGACGGATGGGAATTCAAAGACGATTATCCATACAGATTATAGAAATAGGAGGCTTTAAACCTCCTATTTCTTAAATACTATCTCATCATTATTCACATCAATTTTGACCTTATCTCCGCGCAAGAATTTTTGAGACAAAATTTGTTTTGATAACGGGTTTTCTATCAATTGACGAATTACACGTTTCAAAGGTCTTGCACCATATACAGGGTTAAATCCGCGCGTTGCAAGAAATTCTTTTGCTTCGGGAGTTATTTCAATATCAATTTCCTGTTCTTTCAATAGTTTGCGTAAATAATCGGTTTGAATATCTACAATCTGCATTAAATCCTGCATATTTAGCGCCCTAAAGAATATTGTTTCATCAATTCTATTTAAAAATTCGGGTTTAAAACGGCTTCTCAAAACTTCAAGAACTCTTTCTTTTGTTTCTTCAAAATCCGCCTGTGAAACCATAGACTTTAAGGTGTTTTCAAGAATTATATCCGAACCTATATTTGAAGTCATAATAATTAATGTGTTTTTAAAATCAACTGTTCTGCCCTTACTGTCAGTCAATCTGCCGTCATCAAAGATTTGAAGCATAATATTGAAAACATCGGGATGAGCTTTTTCAATCTCATCAAAAAGCACGACAGAATACGGTTTACGTCTTACAGCCTCTGTAAGCTGCCCGCCTTCATCGTAACCGACATATCCCGGAGGCGCACCGACCAGCCTTGAAACATTATGTTTTTCCATATATTCGGACATATCAATTCTGATAAGTGCATCTTCATCGTTAAACATAAATTCAGCGAGTGATTTAGCAAGTTCGGTCTTACCCACACCTGTAGGTCCTAAGAATAAGAAAGTACCTATCGGACGGCGCGGGTCTTTCAAACCTGAACGCGCGCGACGGATTGCGTCTGCAACTGTTTCAACAGCTTCTTCCTGACCTACAAGACGTTTGTGTAAAATATCTTCCATATTGATAAGCTTTTGCTTTTCACTTTCAACAAGCTTGTTTACAGGAATTCCCGTCCATTTGCTTACTACATTTGCAATATCATCGTCATTAATTTCTTCTTTCAAAAGCTGATTTTCTGTTTTTTCTTTATTTTGAGCAGCCTTAAGCTGTTTTTCAAGTTCGAGAAGTTTGCCGTATTTGAGTTCTGCGGCAGTCTGCAAATCAGTGTTACGTTCTGCTTCTTCAATTTTGTTTTTAACTTTTTCGATTTCTTCTTTAATACCAGCTTCACCAGTAATAGAAGCTTTTTCAGCTTCCCACTGAGTTTTCATTTTGCCAATTTTTTCTTCAAGTTCAGATATTTGACGGCTCAAATCTTCAACTTTAGCTTTCGCGTCATCGTCAGACTCTTTTTTCAAGGCTTCACGCTCAATTTCAAGTTGAATTTTCTGACGCATCATTTTATCAATTTCCTCAGGCATTGAGTCGATTTCAATACGTAAAGATGATGCCGCTTCGTCAATCAAATCAATTGCTTTGTCAGGCAAAAATCTGTCTGTAATATATCTGTCAGAAAGTTTTGCGGCTTGAATTAATGCGCTGTCCAAAATTCTTATACCATGGTGAACTTCGTATTTTTCTTTAAGTCCTCTAAGAATTGAGATTGTGTCTTCTATAGACGGTTCGCCAACCAAAACGGGTTGAAAACGTCTTTCTAAAGCAGGGTCTTTTTCAATGTATTTGCGGTATTCGTTAATTGTTGTTGCGCCGATTGTACGCAAAACACCGCGTGCAAGCATTGGTTTCAATAAGTTACCTGCGTCCATTGAGCCTTCTGTTGCACCTGCGCCAACAACCGTATGAAGTTCATCAATAAACATTACAATATCGCCGTTTGACTCTTCAACTTCTTTCAAAACAGCTTTCAAACGCTCTTCAAATTCGCCTCTGAATTTTGCGCCCGCAACAAGCGCACCCATATCAAGAGAAACAAGTTTAACGTCTTTCAAGCTTTCCGGCACATCGCCTCGAACAATCCTTTGCGCCAAACCTTCTACAATAGCGGTTTTACCAACACCAGGCTCACCGATAAGTACAGGGTTATTTTTTGTTCGGCGGTTTAAAACTTGAATTATACGTCTGACTTCTTCGTCACGCCCGATTACAGGGTCTAATTTTCCTTTTCTTGCAAGCTCTGTTAAATCTGTTGAATATTTTTCAAGAGCTTTCATATTTTCTTCTGCATTTTTATTGTCCACTTTTTTATTCCCTCTAATTTTTTTCATTACATTTAAAACTTTGTTACTGTCAACCCCAAAGCCGCGCAAAATTTGCTGAATATCCGACCCGTCAAGTTTTGTCATAGCCAGAAGAATGCTCTCGACACTGATAAAATCGTCTTTCATCTCTTCTGCCTGTTGTTCTGCTATATCCAATAATTGATAAGTCTTATTGGATAAAAAGATTTGCCCTGACGGAGGACCTGAAATAGTAGGAAAAGAATTAACTGCGCCAACAACTTTGTCAATAAAACTCTGATTTAAGAGTTTCAATTCGGTCAAATAATCCTTTATAATACCGTTATCCTTAATCATTGCAAGCATAATATGCTCAGGCTGCATTTCGGAATTTTTGTGAGCCTGCATAATTGCGCCTGCAGAATTCAATAATTCTTGAGAATAATTAGTAAATTTTTCAAATTTAGGCATACATTTCAACTCCTTTACAACATCTATAGTTTTATATTAACTCAGATTTTGCAAAAGTCATTGAAATTTAATTTTAAATTAATTTTTTATTGAAAAATTATTGTGAAGTTTCAATATAGTTTGTATTAGGTATATACTCACTATTTACATCAATTTTGCTGATAATATTTGCGCGTTTTTTACGGAACAACATATCAACAAAAGCTTCTAAACGTGTGATAAATCCTGCTTCGCCAGTCTGTTCATCAATAGTCAAGTTCAAAAGCGGTTTGTTAAATCGTTTTGCTTTTCTTGTAATTCTTTCAATCATCAAAGAATCAGGTCCGCAACCGAAAGCTGTCAATGTAATAATACCGTCAATTTTGCTGTCTTTCATATAATGTCCAGCTGCGCCAGTCATTTCACGTTCGTTTGCCCAGTACATATCCTGCCCCAGAGTTGCAATACCGTCATCCATTTGTTCATTTGACAATTCAAGCGAAGAATAAACTCTTACATCCATTGCTTCCAGTTTATCAAATATTTTCATTGAAGCTCTTTCGTCAAAAATATTATATCCGTGAGAAACAAGTGCGATTGAAATAGGATATTCTTTTGTTTGACTTTCAATAAATACTTTTCCCTGAAGCGCGTAATTCATTGCTTTTTTATAGCTCATGCCTGACTTTGACATAACATAAAAGTTATTATAAGTTCTCCAGCCGGCTTTTGAAGCTTTTTTTATGCGTTCCATATCTGTGATACCGAAAGGTTTTACCATTTCAGCAAGAAACTCATACAAACCTTGATTTTTTTCTGATTTATCAAGAGTAGCTTCAATCATCGTAAAATCTTTTTTAACAACATTTCTGACCAAATCGGGCAAGCCGCGAATTTTTGAACAGTTATAAATTTTCGGAGCAATTGATTGAATAGACGGCACAAATATTTTATCAATGCCTTTGTCAATCAAGTTCAAAACGTGTCCGATATAAATCTTAATCGGCAGACATGTTTCTGTCACAACAAGCGAAGAACCGCTTGACATTGTATGTTTTGTTGTAACATCCGATAAAACTATTTTAATCCCCAAATCGGTAAAAAAACCGTAATAAAAAGGATAGTTATTATAAAAAGACATCCCGCGCGGTATGCCTATTGTCATTTCATTGTTTTGTGATTTTTCCACGATGTAAATCCCCTTTTCAAGAATTTTATTGTCAAAATAGCAATTCTAATCTACAATTAATAATACTCCAAAATATATTTTTTTGCTATTTTATTTCTGATTTTTTACATGTCTTAAACGCAAAATGTTTAAACAAGATATAAGTCACAACTGCCGCACACATAATAGAAAATACTTGTCCGACATAAACATTTTTAGTTACATACCTTACAATAATTTCTAGTACAAGAGCGTTGCAAAGATAACTTACAACCCATGTTGTACAGCATTTTAAATACTCTTTTATCCAATTTCCTTTAGTACAAAATACAAAAGTTTTTTGATTAAAAAAAGAAATAAATGACGAAATTGCCCACTGCAAAGCTACACAAAGCTGATAGTGTTCTTGCCCGATAAAATGAATTGCGATTGCAAAAATTAAATATGAAATTGACGCATTAACTCCGCCGACAAGCAAAAACCTTATCTTATCAGGAATTGCGCACCATTTTTCAAACATTAATAAGCCTTTCCTACAAGAGAGTTGTGAGTCATCTCCTCAATAGTGTCATCAAGCTTTGTCAATTCAATCTTTTCACCGTATCTTTTTTCAAGTGCAAGTTCAATCAAATAATCCGCAAAATGAGGATTTTTCGGCAACAAAGAACCGTGAAGATATGTCCCGAACACGTTTTTATAACGTCCGCCTGCCGTTTTGTCTTCTCCATTATTCCCGTTTCCGACAACAACTTTACCCAAAGGTTTTGTTTCACCTTGCAAATACGTTAATCCGCTGTGGTTTTCAAATCCTACAAGAGTCTTAGGTGAGAGAAAATCAGTTTCAACAGTAACATTTCCGATAAACCTTTTTTTACCTGCAACTGTATAGGCGTCCATAAGGCTTATGCCTAATAGTTTGTCGCCGTCAAACGGCTGATAATAATGCCCGAAAAGTTGATATCCTCCGCAAATTCCTAAAAATACCGCACCTCTGTCACGTTCCTGAGTTAAAAAATCTTTATTTGAATAAAGTTCCGCGGCAACTTCCTGCTGCTGTTTATCCTGTCCGCCGCCGATAAAATACAAGTCATGTTCTTTTATCTCATCGCCTATACCTATTTCTTCAAACTCAACTTCAATCCCGCGCCACTCACAGCGTTTTTTCAGTGTAATAATATTACCCATATCGCCATATAAATTAAGTAATTTCGGATATAAATGCGCTATTGATATTTTTAAATTTCTCTCTTTCATGCTATAAAAATTATAGCACAAAATAGAGATTTAATTATGATAGACACACATTCACACATAAATATGATAGAAGGACTTTCGCTTGACGAAGTTATAAAAAATGCTCAAGAATACGGAGTTGAAAAAATTATTCTTCCCTCTGCTTACCCGAAAGACATTGACGAAGTTATGGAAATCACTTCTAAATACGATAATGTATACGGACTTTTGGGAGTTCACCCGTCAGAAGTCAAAGACTGGACAGATGATTTAATCGATAAAATTAAAGAGTATTCAAAAAGCCCTAAAATTGCCGGCATCGGCGAAATCGGTCTTGATTATTACTGGGATAAAAGTTTTAACGACCTGCAGAAAGAAGTTTTTATAAAACAAATCAAACTTGCAAACGAACTTGATTTACCTATCTCAATTCACGACAGAGAAGCGCATAAAGACACCTTTGAGATTTTAAAAGAACACAACAAAGACTCTAAAATCATTATGCATTGTTTTTCGGGCAGTGTAGAATTTGCACGTGAATGTGTGAAAGAGGGCTGGTATCTTGCACTCGGCGGAGTTGTAACTTTCAAAAACGCAATCAAAATGAAAGAAGTTGCACAAGATATTCCACTCAACAAACTTCTTCTTGAAACCGACGCGCCGTATTTAACGCCAGTTCCTTACAGAGGCAAAGAAAATCAGCCTGCATACACAAAATTTGTAGCGGAAGAAATTGCAAAACTTCGCGGAATAACTTTTGAAGAAGTTGATAAAATCACAACCGAGAATGCGTTGAAAGTATTTAGTAAAATTTCTGAATAACGGGTAAATTTGTTCCGCCGCAGAACGCACGTTCAGTGAGCCTTACCCCCAGACAAACCTGATGTCGTTTGAATTGAAATCTGTAGATTTTTCTCACAACTTCATCAACAATTGATTTGTTAAACTTTTCATAAATTTCTTCAACAGAACAATTTTGCTCCAAATACATTTCAATAATTTGGTCTAACAAATCATATTCAGGCAATCTGTCAGAATCTTTTTGGTTCGGATGAAGTTCTGCAGAAGGAGCCTTGTCAATAATAGCTTGCGGAATAATTTCTCCGTTACGATTTATGTAATTTGAAAGTTTATAAACATTTGTTTTTGTCAAATCACAAATCAAATTATATCCGCCCGCCAAATCTCCGTACAAAGTGCCAAATCCCATTGCGCTTTCCGACTTGTTACCAGTTGACAAAAGAAGCATATTTTCTCTGTTTGAATAAAACATCAAAATCAAACCTCTCAAACGCGCCTGCAAATTTTCTTCGGCAAGGTCGTGTCTTCTTTCTCTATCTTGCATAAAGGCATCGAATAATGGCGTAATCGGTTCTTTTACAGTTTGCATACCCAAATTTTCAGCCAACTTTAAACTGTCAGTAACACTGCCTTCTGATGAAAACATACTAGGCATAAGTATTCCGAAAACATTTTCAGCACCTAACGCCGCAACAGCCAAAGCTGCCGTCAATGCGCTGTCAATCCCGCCTGACAAGCCCAATACAACTTTTTTAAACCCTGTATTTTCACAATACTCTTTCAACGCGAAAGTTGTAACTGCAAAAACCTGTTTTTCCATTGGCTCATCTTCAAATTCAACAACCCTTGAAAAATCAATCGTGTCAATGTCTTCTTCGCACACAGGCATTTGAAGAACTAAATTGTTATCGGAATTTTTTGCAAAACTTCCGCCCGCGTAAACATTTGCATCAGCAAGCCCTAAAGCATTTACATAAACAAAATCACAAGAAGTTTCAATGCTGTCAACAAAATCTTTATAAGTATTAATTGCAAAGTATCTGTTTTTTGCTAAAACATACAAATCGCATTCGATATCCTCAATAAACGTATCTGAGACAAAGACACTCTTCCCGCAAATATCATAAAAACCGTCCTCTGATATTTCAACTTTGCCGTTCCTTATAAGAACATCACCAATCAAAATATTTTGAGAAAAGTTTTTATCTGCAATTCTTTGATAAAATTCAAGCTGGCAATTTCTACATCTTTCATCCAGTACCAAATCTTTTCCGC
Organism: Candidatus Gastranaerophilales bacterium; assembly: GCA_910588555.1. Lineage (GTDB taxonomy): Bacteria > Cyanobacteriota > Vampirovibrionia > Gastranaerophilales > Gastranaerophilaceae > Stercorousia. The sequence goes on along the minus strand of CAJUPC010000015.1, from coordinate 7,985 downwards.
CCAAACTCTCAATATCAGCCTGAGGAAAGATGATAAGCTCAGAACTGCCATTAATATTTTTTATTATATTTTCAAAATTAAATTCAAAATCTGCTGTCTTAAATTTTATTTGTGCTAATTTTATTTTCATTTGTTCTCCTTTATTTTACCCTCGCCCCTTGCGGGAGAGGGCTAGGGTGAGGGGTCTATTTCAATTTCAAATAATTAACCTTTTCCCAACTCAAATCAAGATATTTAACCTTTGACTCAACCTGTTTTACCTGCGGAAGTATCGACGGAATTCTTTCAATTCTTTTATAAATACTTTCATCGAGTTTGCCCAAACGAATATTTACGGTATTAATCTTCACATAAATATCATTAGGATTTCTGAAATCAACATATTCAACAGGTTCTTTTGAATACGTTTCAACATATTTAACAATTTTTTGGATTTCTTTAATCTTAGTCAAATCCCATTTGTGATAATCATCTCCCTTGTTGCCGTAAGACAATACAAGAATTGTTTTATATGATTTATCCAGCGGCAAAAATTCCTTGCCGATGAGCTTTCCGTCCATTGTAAAGAATGCTGCTGCAGGTGCTTTAACATCGGGAGAAATCGTGATTACAGGGGTTCTCTCTCTGATAATTATCTGAATTCTTGCCGGAAAAGCGTAACGTCTTATATAAACATTTTCAATCGGCGCAAGTTTCATCAAGTCTTTTTTAATAGAATTAGTTCTTGCCATATATAAAGGCACATTTGGTACGTTACTGTTTTTTAAAAGCATAAGAATTTTAGCCGACGGAACAATTTTATTGTTTATAATTTCAACGGAAGTATTTCCAGCTTTAGCATTAAATGCGTCTTTGCTCATATACCAGCCGTTACATTTCAATGCATAAACAAGTACAAAAATCAGCCCGAGTGATAAGAAAAAACGCATGAAAGCTCTAAAACGCTCTTGTTTCATTCTGCCTTTTCTCACAATTCTTTCGCGTCTTTTTTTCTTAACAAGGTGCTTACCGTCAGGAATTGGCGGTTCTGCTTCGTTAAATCCAAGATTTTGGTTTTGTTCGTCACTCATTATTTATTCAGTCCTGCACTGTTTAAAATCAATTGTACCAAATTATCGTAATCTATTCCCATTGCAGCTGCCTGTGCGGGCAAATCGCTGGTTTCAGTCATACCGGGGCTTGTGTTAATCTCAAGTACATAAGGAATTCCGTCAACAATATGGAAATCAACTCTTGAAACACCTGAACATCCCGCAATTTCAAAAGCTTTCAATGCGATTTCTTTAACTTTTTTGGTCATTTCATCAGACAATTCTGCAGGAAGAACAAATTCTGTCATACCTTTTGTGTATTTACATTCGTAATCATACCATTCATGTTTTGGACGCATTTCAAGAATTTCTGTCACCTGTCTGTCTGCATTATCACCTATAATACCCACAGTTGCGGCAATACCTACAAGATACTCTTCTATCAATACATCGTCGTTGTATTTAATCGCGTCTTGGTAGGCTTTTTCAAGCTCATCAGGCGTATTAACCTTTGTCATTCCAAAGCTTGAACCCTCTGAAACAGGTTTTGTAATTAGAGGATAATTCAAACATTTTGTCATTTCTTTGACATCATCGCCCTTTCTGACAAAAACAGACTTAATCAACGGAATATCTTTGCAAGTTGAAAGAATTCTCTTTGTGTATTCCTTATTCATACAAACAGAACTAGCCATTACGCCACAGCCTGTATAAGGGATTTTCAAAATTTCTAAAATTCCTTGAATACATCCGTCTTCTCCATATTTACCGTGAAGCGCGTTATAAGCAACATCATAATTACCGTTTTTAAGAGTCTGCGCAATATTTTCGTCTACAACAACGAGTTCGGCATTATTATAACCGAGTCTTTTCAAAGCCTCATAACAACCTTTTCCCGACCTCATTGAAACTTCTGCTTCGGATGACATTCCGCCTGCAAGTACAGCAATTTTTGCATTTTTATCTATCATAATCTATCCTCCCCCAAAAATCTTATTTCGGGTTTTAATTCAATATTAAATTTCTCTTTTACTCTTCTTTGCATCTCACGCATCAAATTTATTACATCATCTGATGTTCCTTCATTGTGATTAACAATAAAATTTGCATGTTTTTCCCAAACCTTAACCCCGCCGACTTCCAAACCTTTGACTCCGCATTCATCCAAAAGTTTTCCTGCAGAATTCCCATCGGGATTTTTGAATATACTTCCGCAATTCGGTAAAGCCAAAGATGGCTGATGAGATTTGCGAAACGCAAGATTTTCATCCATTTTTTCCTTAACTCCGTCTTTCGGTGTTAATTCAAATTCTGCTTCTAAAACAATATAATCTTTTTTTTGACAAATTGACGTTCTGTAGCCAAATTCCAAATCAGTAAGTGTTATTAAACCTTTATCAGGGCAATAAATTTTTGCAGATTTAAAAGCATCGGCAACACATTGTCCGTTCGCACCGGCGTTCATGTAAACCTCACCGCCCACTGAACCCGGAAAACCAATCATAAATTCAAGCCCTGAAAGACCTTTTTCAGCAACGGTTTGAGAAAGTTTAGGACCTTTCACACCGGCACCTGCAATCACTCTTGTTCCGTCTATTTTTATTTCATTGAGTTTTGAAGTCGAAATTACAACACCGTCATAACCGTTTGAAGAAACAAGAGTATTTGAAAGATTACCGATTACGAATGCTTTGGAATTTTCTTTCAATGCCTGCACAAACTCATCGACAGTTTCAGGAAAAATCATTTTTGCGATTTTCCCGCCGATTTTAAAAGATGTAAATTTTTTTATGTCAAAATCAGTTTCAACGAGCAACTTCAACAACCTCATCTTTTAGCGTCAAAAGTTCTTTACCCAGATTTGTAATTGTACCTGCGCCCAAACCGATTACGACATCGTTTTGTTTTAATGTAGGATACAATTTTTCGGCAACATCTTTAATTGAGCCTGAAATATATTCACAATCAACATGAGATGACAGTTCTTTAACAAAATTTTCTGAATTTATTCCGTCAATAACATCTTCTGACGCCGCATAAACATCGGTTACATAAACCTTATCAACACCATGGAAAGCGTCTAAAAATTCGTTCCAAAGGTTTTTCAATCTTGTATATCTATGCGGCTGAAAAACTGCAATAATACGTTTTTCACTCATCCCCTCAGCAGAAGATAAAGTTGCATTAATCTCCGTCGGGTGGTGTGCGTAATCATCAAAAATCGTTATGCCGTCAAATTCTCCGACTTTTTGAAATCTTCTTCCCATACCTGAGAATGTTGCAAAATGCGGTCTGACTTTCTCAATATCAACACCCGCCTGATGTAAGCTTGCCAACACTGATAAAGCATTATAAACATTATGTTTACCGCGAAGAATTATTGTCAAATCAGTCAAGAATTCACCTTTGTAATAAATATCAAAAGTCGTACAATCAGATTTAAATTCAACATTTTGCGCCGTATAGTCAGCGTCTTGCAAACCGAAAGTCAAAGCTTTGTGGCTATGCAGACTCATAGCGCCTTTACAATCCTTATTTACCAGCAAAATTGACTCATCAGACATATTTGAAATAAATTTTTCAAAAGTTTCCAAAATTGATTTCAAACCGTCTTTATAAAAGTCCAAATGGTCAGCTTCCAAATTGTTTACAACACAGATATTCGGCGAATATTTAACGATTGTACCATCGCTTTCATCCAATTCTGCACAGAAAAATTTTCCGTCCTGAGAATGTGCATTACAACCGATTTCAGGAATTATTCCGCCGACCACATAAGAAGGCAAAAGTTCTGCTTTTTCCAACACATAAGAGCAAAGTCCGCTTGTAGTGGTTTTTCCGTGCGTTCCAGAAAATCCTAAGAAAAACTTACCCCATCTTGAAATTTCTGCCAAAATATCAGACCTGTGATAAACAGTTAAGCCTAATTCTCTGGCACGAACCATTTCTGGGTTATCTTCCCTGATTGCTGTACTTGCAACAACAACTGCGTCAGACGGAACATTTTCGGCCTTTTGTCCGATATAAACAGTTGCACCTAATTTTCTCAATTTATCAATATATTTGCTATCAACAATATCAGAGCCTGAAACCTCACAGCCGTTTTCAAGTAAATACTTTGCCAGCCCGCTCATTCCTACTCCGCCTATTGCTATAAAATAAAATTTTTTATTATTCAATGCTCTATCCCTTATTAATCTTTACTTCTATTATTATAATACATAAATTCAATAGAGGTAAGAATTTTACAAGTTGTAAATATTTTTATAAAAAAGGAGCTTTCGCTCCTTTTAACCAACAATATTAACCTACTTGTGCTACGCAGCACTCTTTGACAACATTGATTATTTTATCACTATATTAACCAATTTCTTCGGCACCACAATCGTTTTCACAATCGTCTTACCCTCGGTCAGTTCTTTAACTTTCGGACTTGATAAAGCCAATTCTTTAAGTTCATCTTGATTTAATGCCTCGTCAGCCTCGATTTTATCCTTAACTTTTCCATTAATCTGAACAATTAAAATTATTGAACTTGCTTTTGCAAGGTTCTCATCCCAAACAGGCCATTCTTGAGCGTGGATTGAACCCTCACCGCCAAGCTCAGTCCAAGCTTCTTCACATAAGTGAACCGCAACAGGTGACATTAACTTAATCAATGACACAATTGCAAAGCTTAAAACTGCCTTATCTTCATCGCTAAGTTGAGATTTTTTGCCACACCAGTCGTAAATCGCATTAACAAGTTCGCGGTATTTAGAAATTACAGTATTGAACTGGAAGTCGTTTGAAATATCATTCGTAATTCCTTTGATTGCCATGTGAACAATACGAACCAAATCATCGTTGTCTTTTGTCAAACTTGACGGCAGTGAGTATGAAACACTGATATTTTCTGCATTAGAAGAAATCAATCTCCAAACTCTGTTCAAGAATTTGTAACATCCTTCAACGCCTGCGTCTGACCAGTCAAAATCTCTTGCCGGCGGTGAATCTGAAAGGATAAACAATCTTGCTGTATCAGCCCCGTAGTTTTCAAAGATTTCGTCAGGGTCAACCGTATTTCCTTTTGATTTAGACATTTTTGCACCGTCTTTCAAGACCATACCCTGAGTTAAAAGGTTTTTAAACGGTTCGTCAAAATCAAGCAATCCTAAATCTCTCAAAGCTTTTGTGAAAAATCTTGAATACAACAAGTGCAAAATAGCATGTTCAATTCCGCCAACATACTGGTCAACAGGAAGCCAGTGATTGATTAATTCTTTAGAGAACGGAGCTTTATCATTTTTAGCATCCGCATACCTCATATAATACCAGCTTGAACATACAAACGTATCCATTGTATCTGTTTCGCGAGTTGCTTTACCGCCGCAGCATGGACATGTGGTTTCAGCAAAAGTTTTTGAAGTTGTAATCGGAGATTTGCCGACTACGCTAAAATCTACGTCTTTCGGTAACAATACAGGTAATTGGTCATCGGGAACAGCCTGAATACCGCATTTTTCACAGTAAACAACAGGAATTGGAGCACCCCAGTAGCGCTGACGTGAAATCAACCAATCTCGAAGTCTGTATTGAGTTTTAAATTCACCAAAGCCTTCATCAACTGCTTTTTGAGTAATAGCTTTTTTAGCTTCTGTATTTTTCATTCCGTTAAATTCGTTTGAATTAACAAGAATACCCTCTTCTGTGTATGCCTCATCTTTACATTCTGACGGATTTTCAGAATTTTGAATAACAACTTTCATCGGAAGATTGTATTTTTTTGCAAAATCAAAGTCTCGGGCGTCATGTGTAGGAACCGCCATTACAGCACCTGTTCCGTATTCAGCTAATGCATAATCCGCTGTCCATAGCGGGAATTTTTCACCCGTAAATGGATTAATGCAGTGAGTTCCGAGCGGAACACCAGTTTTGACTCTGTCATTTGAAAGTCTTTCGATTTCAGTCATTTTGCGTGCGTTTGCACGGTAAGCTTCAACAGCTTCTTTATTTTCCGGAGTTGTTAATTTTTCAATATCTTTATATTCAGGCGCAACAACAAGGTAAGTTATACCGTGAACAGTATCCGGTCTTGTTGTGTAAACAGGAACAGTCAAATCATTTTCGACAACTTTGAAATTAAAAATTGCACCCTCTGATTTTCCAATCCAGTTAGCCTGCATAGTTTTTACGTTATCGCCCCAGCCCGGTAACTTATCCAAATCTTTTAACAATTCGTCTGCGTATTCTGTAATTTTGAAGAACCATTGTGACAAATATTTTTTCTCAACAATGCTGTCACATCTCCAGCATTTACCGTCAATAACCTGTTCGTTTGCAAGAACAGTACCACATTCGTTACACCAGTTTACGGCTGCACTTTTTTTGTATGCAAGACCTTTTTTATACAATTGCAAGAAAAGCCACTGTGTCCATTTATAATAATCAGGAAGACATGTAGTAACTTCTCTGTCCCAATCGTAAGAAAGACCAAGCATTTTTAATTGTTTTGTCATGTATGCAATATTTTCCAGCGTCCATTTTTCGGGTTCTGCTCCATGCTTCATTGCTGCGTTTTCTGCAGGAAGCCCGAAGCTGTCCCATCCCATCGGGTGAAGAACATTAAATCCGTTCATCTTTTTAAAACGTGCAATAACATCTGTAATTGTATAGTTACGAACATGCCCCATGTGCAGTTTTCCTGACGGATAAGGAAGCATGGACAAAGCATAATATTTAGGTTTGTCACTTTCATCTGGAGTTTTAAAAGTACCTTTTTCTTCCCAAATCTTCTGCCATTTTTTTTCTATTTCCTGTGGAAAATAAGCATTTTTCATTCTGTAATCCTCTCCTATTCTTGGTGAAATAGTATCACGAATAAATATTTTAATCAAATAAGAAAAAAAGTATTGACAATAATTTTTTTTTTGCATACAATAGAAATTGTCGATTGAGCCCCCATCGTCTAGAGGCCTAGGACAACACCCTTTCACGGTGTAGACAGCGATTCGAATTCGCTTGGGGGTACCATATTAAAAGCCGCATTATAAGCGGCTTTTTTATTATTTTATAAATTTTTACACTTTAAAATTTGCCAAAATGCTAACAGAAATGCTAACAGAAGATTTTAATAATTAATTTATATTTTGTAATGACTGCTATAATTCTATAAATTCATTTAAATTATTTTTCCAAACAATTTTTCATCCATTTTTCTATTAGCTTCAACCGGAACTTCATCAAGAATTTGTGTATAAATGTTTGAAGTTGTAGCAGTATTACTATGCCCGACTTCTCGTGAAATATATTCAGTAGGAATTCCACATGAATGCATAATATCAACATACTGACCTCGTAAACCATGCACTCTGCAATAATTCTCATCATAACCATTTTGTTTAAGAAGTTTTTTAAACTTTCTTGATACCCACTTAGCAGATACAGGTTTATTGTTTATATCTTTAAATAACAGTCCTGACGAAATGTGAAACTCTTGAATATGCCATTTTAATATTACGGACATAACTTTAGACAAATGCACAATTCGTGTTGAGCCAGGAGTTTTATTACGATTTTTTAACTCTCCTCTTGTAAATTGTTTTTCAACATAAATTGAATTGTTTTCAAAGTCAATGTCATTTGTTGTCAATGCCGAATACTCACCTACTCTCATGCCAGTCATAAAAGATAATGCAAAAATGCAATAATATTCAGGCACTAAGACTTTGCAACTATCCAATAACCGTTTTAATTGTCCTGTTGAAAATCTTTTTCTTAACTTTGGCTGTAATGACACTTTTTTCATATCCTCAAAAGGATTTGCCGTAATCTGTTTCTCTCTTTTTGCATAATTAAATGCTGCTTTAATAAGTTTAATGCAATCATTTAACCTGTAATCGCTAATACTTGCCTCACAACGTTCCTTTCTCCAACTCCGTATTATATCAGGAGTAATTTTATCAACTCTAATTA